>NZ_JBIVXW010000004.1:0-247020 GCF_044769405.1 Streptomyces sp. NPDC090442 | reverse complement strand
TCACGGCCACCGGGCCGCCGACCACCAAATTCGCCATTGTCGTGCGTTCTTGGGTGTACATCGCGGAAACCTCACCTGTTCTGGATGGGGAGAACAACGCGTTGGGGCGCCAGTTCAGCGGTCTGTCGCGCGGCATTACCGCGATTACCGCATGCTCAATCACCCTCGACTAAACGAGTCCGAAAACGATTGGTTGGCCGAATCACGCACCCTTACCCGCGTCAACAGGCGAGGTCAGGGCGCTCACAGAGGGGACTGCCCGAAAGTCACTGATCGGGTGATCGGCAGCGCTTCAACTTACTGCCCTGCCTGGCAAGTTGAGAACATCCACCGAACCGTGATCACCCGTTTGGGTGAATACAAAGAGGCACTCTAGCGAGTGATGGAGCCCGTGATAATTTCGATTGCCGGAACATGCACAGACGTCTGTTTCCGCTTCACCGAGCGCAGTTCTCCCAGATCAGTCGAGGACGGGGAATGCCTTCCAACGCGTACAACCTGGAACGGGCCAAGCGCCAACCGCTAACGAAGAAGAATCTGCGGGAACTCAATATCGAGCAGACCTGGAAGTCCATCCTGGACCACCCCAACCTGGTCTACGTCGACGACTACGGTGTGCAGCACAAACCCGTCGGGTTCTCCCTGAACAAGTCCAGCTTCGGCGATTTCCCCGGGTCCGCGTTCAAGCTGGGCTGGCTCGCCTACATGAACCTCGGGGAACCACTGATCGAGGAGCGGGGCAACATCGACCAGCCTCCGCCCGACACGTTCTCCACGCGCACCTACGCCAACCGCAGCCTGACGTCCGAGATGGACTTCACCGACTCGGTCGAGTTCACCGTGTCGAACGGGATCACGTGGACGCTCCAGGGAGAGACCCAGCTCACCTTCGGCGGCAGCGTCGGCGCGGAACTCCAGCTCCAGCTCCAAAACCAGCTCCAACTGGACCTCCAGGCACAGCTCCAAGCACAGGTCGGGACGGAGCTCCAGGCGCAGCTACAGAACGACCTGGAGAACAAGACCACGAACACCGTGACCAACGAGAACAGCAAGGACGACATCGGGACGGACACCGCGAACGGCGTCGAGACGGCCACGAAGAACTCGGCGACGAACTCGGCAACGAACTCCACGCAAGCCTCGGCGACAACCTCGGTGACGAACTCGGTGGCGTTCACGACCACGGGCAGCGCAACCGGCAAAGCGGAGCTCAACGCCCAGTTGATGCAGGGCATCATGGCCTCCGTCAGCGGCTCCCTGACCACCAGTTGGGCCTCGAAATCGGAGATCTCCGGCAAGGTCCCGGCGGGCACCCGGGTGAAGACCCTCGTCACGCAGCGGCGTACCCGCAAGCAGTTCGTCTACGAGATCCCGGTGACCTTCTCCGGGTTGCTCGCGGTGAAGTACGCCGTACCGGTTGCGGTGCTGGCTCCCCCGCAGTCCCGGAACTACCCGGGCCTCGACCACGTCGTCGCCCGCGACATCGGCGACATCGACCTGGGGGACGGCAACGGCTTCCGCATGAAGGGGTTGGCCGAGGTCGTCTCCGCCCTGGAGGCCAACCACACGATGTTCGACGGCGAGAGCCTGACCGGTAGCGACCGAGCATTGCACAAGGGGCCCTGACCGAGCGGGCGACACCGCCACGACGCCGCCACGACGACAACCAGGGGTAACGACCATGGTGTTCGACAACATCTTCGGCTTCGCAGGCAAGGGCGCGGGGCTGTTCTCAGTGACCACCGACGGAGCCAAGCCACAGCCGGGCGCGGGCGTCGACTTCGAGGACTCCGACGACGGCACCTACGACGACACGAGCGCGAGCCTGTTCACCAGCTCGATCCACGGGGCCAACTCCCGCGCGAGGGTTGTGCAGGAGCAGTCCCCCGAAGCACGGGCCATCCTGGGCTTCCTCGGCTCCTTCATCCAGACCACCCAGGCATCGGCCGGGGCACAGGCCCAGTACGCCCAGGATCCCAGCTCGGTGTCCAAGGCCGCGTCCGCCGGCATGCAGGAGTCGAGTACGACGGTGACGGAACACAGCGGCCTCCAGAAGGACGAGGACCTGGAGAACAAGCCGAAGAAGAGCGACTTCTCCAAGCCACCCAAGACGCCTGAGGCACCCGAGGCCAAGGAACCCAAGGCCCCCAAGGCGACCGCCGAGGACCCGTCCGGTTCCAGCAACAAGCGCTCGTAGCAAGCGGTCAGTGAACGTGAAGGGATGACGATGAGTACTGCCCAGGCAGCAGCCACAGGTGGCGAGGACTCCGCCCCTCCGATCAGCACGTGCGCGGGGAACGGGACTCCGGGGTTCAAAGGGGACAACGAGCCTGCCGTTTCGGCTCAGCTGAAAAACCCGTACGGGATCGCGGTGGACAGCACCGGCACCCTCTACTTCTCCGACTACGCCAACCACCGGGTCCGGAAGGTCACGACCGACGGGAGGATCAGCACGGTCGCGGGGAACGGGGCCGCAGGCAACCGGGGTGACAACGGTCCTGCCGCCTCGGCCCAACTGAACTGCCCTCGCGAGGTGGCGGTGGACAGCGCGGACGCCGTCTACGTCGCCGATTCCGGCAACCACCGGGTCCGGAAGATCACGGCCGATGGGAAGATCAGCACGGTCGCCGGCACAGGCGGGGGCTTCAGTGGTGACGGCGGCCCCGCCACCGCCGCCAAGCTGAACCTCCCGATGGGGGTGGCGGTGGACAGCACCGGCAACCTCTACGTCTCCGAGTACCACAACAACCGGGTCCGGAAGATCACAGCGGACGGGACGATCAGCACGGTCGTGGGGGACGGGACCCCCGGGTTCAAAGGCGACGGCGGCCAGGCAACCGCCGCCCAACTGAACCGCCCCCATGGAGTGGCGGTGGACGGCGCGGGCAACCTCTACGTTGCCGACGCCCAAAACCACCGGGTTCGTAGGGTCACGGCTGACGGGGAGATCAGCACAGTCGCAGGCACGGGCACCCCGGGCTTCAGCGGTGACGACGGCCCGGCGACCGCCGCCCAACTGAACGTCCCAGTGGGTGTGGTGGTGGACAGCACCGGCTGCCTCTCCATCTCCTGCTACAATAACCACCGGGTCCGGAAGGTCGCGGCGGATGGGAAGATCAGCACGGTCGCCGGCAACGGCACCGCCGGCTTCGGCGGTGACGACGGCCCGGCCGCTTCGGCCCAGCTGAACAGGCCGTTCGGACTCGCTGTGGACTGCGTCGACACCCTCTACATCGCCGACCACGCCAACAACCGGATTCGGAGGATCGCGTCGCCGAGGATGGCCGGACTGCCCGATGCGGGCACGGTGGCCTCCTGGGCCAACGTCCGCAGCAGGCTGCGGATGGCGGTCCAGCGTGAGTCCACCAAGGACGGGGCCGAGATCCACCAGTTGCTCGCCGTCCCCCGGGACCACCAACGGTGGCGGCTCGTCGTGGCCGGCCAGGACAACGGCGACGTTCTCTACACGATCGAGAACGTGCGCAGCGGCAAGGTCCTGGAGGTCGTCGGAGCGGGACAGGCGGACGGGGCGGCGGTCGCGCAACGCGCGTACGAGGGTGGCAGCGCGCACCACCAGCAGTGGAGGCTGATCCCGGTGGGTTCCGCGACCGACACCCCGCGGGTGTACGAGATCGCGAACCGGAGCAGCGGTCTGCTGCTGCGAGTCGACACCAACGCCCCTACGGCGATCAAGCAACACGGGGCGGAGGGCGACCACCGGGCCCGACAGTGGCAGTTGCTCCCGGTGTGACGCACGTGTGGTCAGGGGCGACCTCGCCCCTGACCACGTCAAAGAAGCTCTGCGAACGGGGCTTCACGGCGGAACACTTCCGGTTCCAACGGCACCTGCTGCATCGCGACACGGCGGCCGGTGTGGGCCAACACCGCAACGGGCACTCGCGGTTGAACGTGTGGCTGAAGTGGCTGTGGTTAAGCACAGCTCACGGAGTGGAAGCTCCCGCTCATCGCCCGGGCCGTAGCCCAGCGCCCCGACCGGCTACCGCCCGGCCTGGCCGTGCTGACCAGCGACATCTCCGCGGCCATGGTGTCGGCCGCGCTCGCCCACGGCCTGCCGGCCATACGTCAGGCGGCCGACGCCCTACTCCTGGCCGACAACAGCGTCGACGCGGTACTGCTGGCCTACGGCTCCCACCACATCGCGCTCGAAGACCGGCCACGCGCCGTCGCCGAGGCGGTCCGGGTGGTGCGGCCGGGCGGAAAGGTGATCCTGCACGACTTCGATCCCGCCAGCCCCATGGCGCTCTTCTTCCGCACCGTCGTCGACCCGCACGCCCCCGGTGGCCACGACTACCCGCACTACACCCGACGCCAGTTACAGGCCCTCTTCCGCTCCCAACCGGTCGTCCTGTCCCTGCACGACGTCTACGACCCGTTGGTCCTGCCGGGAACCTCTCCGGATCGGGCCAAGGCCGCCATGCTCTCCTACTTGGCCAACAGCTACGGGTTGGCTCCATACTTCGCCACGCTCGGCCCCACGGCAGGTTGGGACCTGCTCGCCACCGCCTTCGACCACACCTGTTTCTGCGCCGAGTTGGCGACGTGCCCCACAGCCGCGCCCCGGCCAGTCGTGCGTTCCAGCGGCAAGAGGTTCCTCGTCGAGGTTCCCCGAGTAGCGACCGTCGCCGTCGCGGAGAAGCGCGCCGCGTAGGCGTGCGGACTCCACGGGGCGAGGTACGCAGTGCCTCCCCTGCTACGTCAGCGCGGCCGGTACGGCACCCATGCGCCGGAGACAGGGAGTCCACGTGCACAACCGCCACCCCACTCTTCGCCCCGCCCGCATCGACGAGGCCGGGATCATCTCCACGATGTGGCACGAGGCGGCTGTCTGGTTGGGCTCCCGCGGAATCGATCAGTGGCAGTACCCGGCGAACGTCGACAGGATCTCCCGTGACATCGCGCGCGGAACCGCCCATGTGGCGCTCGACGGCTCCGTCACCTACCTGGGGACGATCGCCCTCGACGGGTTCGCCAACCTGAGTTCTGGTTGCCGGCCGATGCCCCTGACGACGCGCTGTATGTGCGCCGGCTGATCGCCCGCCCTGCCGTCAGAGGCATGTCCTTGGGGGCCGCGATGCTCGACTGGGCCTCCTTGGCAGCGGAACGTGCTGGCAAGTGCTGGCTCCGGGTCGATGTCTGGAAGAGCAATCCAACGCTCGGTCGTTACTACCCGTCCCAGGGGTTCGAGAAGGTCCGCACCGTTGACCTCCCGCACCGCTTCTCCGGTGCGCTCTCTCAACGGAGGGCCGGGGCAACCGCCGCCGGCGGAACCGTTCTGCGGTGAGTGCGCCGTCAGCCAACTGACCGCGTCGTGGCCGACTGTCGGGTGAATGACGGAGTAGCGCGCCGCGGGTTGGGCAAAGTAACGGCCGTCACTCCACTCGTACGAGAGGTCTCGGTATGACGATCAGTCACCGCACCATCGGCACCGGCGCACACAAGGTCCTGGTCCTGCACGACTGGTTCGGCACCAGCGCGGGCTGGGGAACATTCCTTGACCACCTGACCCCGGAGGAGTTCGGCTACGCCTTCCTCGACTACCGTGGGTACGGTGAACGGCGGTACGTGGAGGGCGAGTTCACGCTCGCCGAGATCACCTCGGACGCGCTGACGCTGGCCGACCAGTTGGGGTGGGAGACCTTCTCCGTGGTCGGCCATTCGATGGGTGGCAAGGCGGCGCAGCGGGTGCTGGTCGAGGCTCCGCGTCGGGTGCGCAAGCTGGTCGGGGTGGCGCCGGTTCCGGCGAGCCCGTATCCGTTGGAGGGGGACGCGTACGACCTCTTCCACGGCGCGGCGCAGAATCCGGCCAATCGGCGGGTGATCATCGACATGATCACCGGGCACCGGGCCAGCAACCGTTGGCTGGACGCCATGACCAACCGTTCGGTGACCCTCTCCCGGCCGGAGGCCGTCGCCGCCTACCTGACCGACTGGACCACCCAGGACTTCGCCGCCAAGGTGGCCGGCCACACCCTTCCGGTGAAGGTCTTCGTCGGCGAACATGATCTGGCCATCAACGCCGAGGCGATGCGGGCCACTTGGCTGAAGCACTACCCCCAGGCCGAATTGGAGGTCCTGGCAAACTCGGGCCACTACCCGATGCACGAACTCCCGGTGGCCTTCGCCACCGCCTTGGAGGCGTTCCTGCGCGCCTGACCGTCCGAGACGCGTTCGCGGGTACGGGTCCGCCCGCACCCGCTCAGATCCCCGGCGGCGGGTAGGGACTTCCGCGCTCTGGCCCGCACCCGTCGCCGGCACTCTCCCCCCGCCCCGCCCGTTGGGCTCCCGGCGTCCAACGTCAGGTCCACGAGGCGGGGCGGGGCGAGCAGGGTCCGCCGGGCAGTCGTCCGCACCCGATCTCCTCGGGCCCGGTCTCAGGAGTCCGTGGGAACGCCGTCCTCGATGTCCGAGATGAGCTTGGTGCTCAGGTCGCCCTGCACCGCCAGCCGAGTGTGCCCGGCGTCCGGGCCGGTGCCCCACGTGAGGGTAACCGTCACGAACAGGTGCCCGGCGCCGTGATCGTGATAGCGGACTTCCCATTTGGTGGGCACGTCTTGGGCGCGCAGGACGCCATCGGCGTGGTTGGCCTCTTCCCAGGCGGCCAACCGCTGTTGGAGGTCCTCCGTGAGGTAGTGGGCACGAAGGCGGTCGGACAGGTCGTCGGTGCCATCGGAGACGGCGTCGATGTAGGTGCCGTAGAAGTCGGCGACCCGGTCTACTGCGGAGTCCGGGCTTCCGCTGCGGATCGTGCCGTCCTGCACCGTGATCGACTCGCTGTCGGGCATGGGATTCCCCTTTGGAGCAACGCTGTTGGGCCCGCTCAGGAGCGGGCGACGGGACCTCCTCACTCTCCCCCGTCACATGCGGACGACGCGTCACAACCCCTCAATCACCCATTCGGGTGGCGGTCGATGCCGGTACCTCAGCCAACGCCTCTCAGATCGCCAACGGCGGGGAGGGCAACGTGTTCCCGACCCTTGCGCGGAGCGAGAGCTGAACAACTACCGTCGCAGGCCGCAGGCTCACCCCGGAACCCGTCGCGGTGGAGGCCGGCCCACCGGACCGGCCTCAGCCCCGCCATCCCTCAGAGAACTCGCCGGTCCCCTCAGGAACCCGACACCTCCGTCAGGAACTCGACCAGCGCCGCGTTCACCTCCGCGGGCCGTTCCTGCTGGGTCCAGTGGCCGCAGCCCGGGAGCACGAGCGGTGCGCGGCGCAGGTTGGGCATCAACTTCGGGAGGTTTGCGATGAGTTCGCTCGCGCCGGGGAACGCCGGGACCAGGTCGCGGTCGCCGTACATGTAGAGCGAGGGCGGGCTGACGACCGCGCCGTCCCAGGCGGCGGTCAGCTCCCAGTTGCGGTCCAGGTTGCGGTACCAGTTCAGGGCGCCGGTGAAGCCCTGGGCGTAGCTGGCGGTGACCTCGTCGAGGTCCTGCTCGGTGAGCCAGTCCGGGAGCGTCTCGGGGTTGGTCATGTCCGGGAGCCAGCCCCGTGACGGGTCGGAGACCAGGGCGGAGTCCGGGCGGCCTGCGTGGGGGCCGTCGCCCGAGGCGGAGTAGAAGAACGTGCGCAGGGTGGTGCGGGCGTCCGCGGCGAACTCGGCGTCGGCTACGCCGGGTTGGTTGAAGTAGTTCCAGTAGAACCGTCCGCCGAAGCGCTCCTGCATGGCCGCGAGCGGCGGGCGGTCCCCGCGGAAGGGCGGCGGTACGCTCAGGCCCGCCACCCCGCGCACGACGTCGGGACGGAGCAGCGCGGTGTGCCAGGCCACCGGTGCGCCCCAGTCGTGTCCGATGACGAACGCCTGCTGCTCGCCCAGGGCGTGGATCAGGCCGATCACGTCCCCGACGAGGTTGAGGATGTTGTACGCCTCGACGGCCTCCGGGTGGTCGCTGCGGCCGTATCCGCGCTGGTCGGGGGCGACCACTCGGAATCCGGCCGCGGCCAGCGGGCCGAACTGGTGGCGCCAGGAGTGCCAGGACTCGGGGAAGCCGTGCAGCAGCACGACGAGCGGGCCCTCCCCCTCCTCCGCGATGTGCAGCCGGATGCCGTTCACGTCGATCATGCGATGCTCAACCATGGGCGAACCCACTCCTATGCGATACGTGCGATACGGACGACACACGCGGTGCGCACGACAGTCGCACACGCGCTACGTGTGAGTGCCAACGCAGCTTTACCCCACGCCGTCGGGCGCGGAACAGCCGCCTACTGGCCGGACTGCGGCGCCGGCACGAGGCCGTCCGCGACCAGGCCGGCGAAGACCGCCTCACTCAGGGCCTGGACGGCGGACTGGGGGCGGACCATGACGGTGAACTCCTTGATCCGACCGGCGTCGTCGAAGTGCAGCAGATCGATGCCGTGGATCTCCTTGCCGGCCACCTTGGCGCGGAAGAGCAGTACGGCCGAGGGTGCTGACGTGCCGTCAGTGCTGGTCTCGGCGGTGCCCGTGTGGTCGCCGACGTAACGGAAGTCCTCGAAGGTGCGCAGCAGGACCCGGAAGAGGCCCAGAACCATCGGCTTGCCTTCGAAGGGGGTGAACTTCACCGGGCTGTAGAACCGGATGTCCTCCGTGAACAGGTCGTCCAGAGCGGCGAGTTCACGGCTGTCCACTGCGGCACGGAACCGCTCGGCGGCCACAACGGTCGACATGG
This sequence comes from Streptomyces sp. NPDC090442, assembly GCF_044769405.1. NCBI lineage: Bacteria > Bacillati > Actinomycetota > Actinomycetes > Kitasatosporales > Streptomycetaceae > Streptomyces > Streptomyces sp. NPDC090442. Next base: position 238,351 of record NZ_JBIVXW010000004.1, on the reverse strand, counting down.
CTTGCTCCCCTCATAATCATCAACATGATTACTCATGTCCATGACTATCATGAGTGAGGTATTCGATGACAGAGGCATAGAGGTGCAAAGGCACGGAGGAGGCGATCGGCTCGATGGCGCTACGGCACGCCGTGTTGGCGGCGCTGCTCGACGGGGAGTTGAGCGGGTACGAGTTGGCCAAGGCGTTCGACCTCGGTGTGGCGAACTTCTGGCACGCCCGACCGCAGCAGCTCTACGCCGAGTTGACCCGCCTGGAGAAGGACGGGCTGATCGCGGGCCGGGAGGTGGTCCAGGAGACGCGGCCGACCAAGCGCCTGTTCCAGGTCACCGATGCCGGGCTGGCGGAGTTGGAGAAGTTCACGGCCGCTGACACCAAACCCTCGTTGATCCGGGACGACTTGCTGGTGATGGTCCAGGCCGCCGACCACGTCGACGCCGAGTCCCTGGTGTCACAGCTCTCTGGGCGCGTTGCCTTCGCCCAGGCGAGGATCGACCTCTTCGGCAAGATGCTGCGCAAGATGCGTGGGGACCGGACCGAGGAGGAGTTCCTGCGCGAGGGCGAAGCCATCGGTCCGTACCTGACGTGTCTGCGCGGACTGGCCTTCGAGCAGGGCAACCACGACTGGTGCGAGCGCACCATCGCGGTCCTGCGGGAGCGGCAGCGGGCCCATGACCGGCGCTGACGCGGCGTACCACCGCTACGTGGCGCTGGGGGACAGTCAGACCGAGGGCCTGGGCGACGGCGACGACGCCACCGGCCTGCGCGGCTTCGCCGACCGTCTCGCCGAGCACCTGGCACGTACCAACTCCGGCCTTGGCTACGCCAATCTCGCGGTGCGAGGTCGGCTGGCCGCGCAGGTCCGCGCCGAACAACTCGCGCCCGCGCTGGCCCTCCGCCCGGACGTGGCCACCGTGGTCGCCGGTATCAACGACCTGCTCCGTCCCCGCTTCGACGCCGACGCCGTGGCCGGTCACCTGGAGGCGATGTTCGCCGCCCTCACGACCCAGGGCGCCCGGGTCGCCACCCTCACCTTTCCCGACCTCGCCCGCATCACCCCGCTGGCCCGCCCACTCGCCCCGCGCGTCACCGCCCTCAACCACCGCATCCGCGAGGCCGCCGGACGGCACGGCGTCACCGTCGCCGAAACCAGTCAGCACCCCGTCGTCACCGACCCGCGCCTGTGGAGCCCCGACCGCCTGCACGCCAGTCCGCTCGGTCACCAACGCATCGCCGCCGCCCTGGCCCACGCCCTCAACGTGCCTGGCGCCGACGACGCCTGGACCCATCCCCTCCCCCGGCCGACGACGCCGGCACCCACGGGGTGGCGCGCCACCACCGCCGAACTCCGTTGGGCCGCCGCCTTCCTCGGCCCCTGGCTCGCCCGCCGCCTACGCGGCCGCTCCTCCGGCGACGGTCACACGGCCAAGCGGCCACAACTCACCCCGGTGAGCGCCCCTCCGAGCCCTGAAGGTCCTCAATAGGTCCTCCATAGTTCTGGGGGTAGCGCACAGGGCGTGTCGAGAAAGCTAGGGCGCTTCTGACGGATCTCCGCGGCGTCGCGGCGTCTGGCACGCACGCTCGCGGCGTTGCCGAAATGTCCCCATAGCTCCGCTATGAAGACATCCCGGCGCCTTGCGATCGCACGCACCAGACGCCGCTCCTTCCTCCACGGAGATCCGTCAGAAGCGCCCTAGCCAGGCAAGGTCCCCGTATGCCCGATTCCCCCCTCAGGGGAGGTTCGGTATGATTTGCGGCTCGACTAGCAACCGCTCGACTGCTGGGCGCGGCCTGCGCCCAGTGCGTCGTCGCGTCGCGGGCCGTCTGGCTCGCACCTCCAGGATTCCTGTTCCATGCCTTCGCACCCGCACGCGCATCCCGAGCGCCAGCCCACGTCGCGGGCGGCACACCTGAGCATCCTCGCTCACCCCGACGACGACCTGTACTTCATGAATCCGGAGGTCTTGCAGGCGATCCGCTCCGGGGCGCCCACGACCAGCGTGTACCTCACCAACGGCGAGTCCGACGGACGCAATCCGCGTCCCTGGGAGTCGCGGGACAGCGCACGCAACGCCCACCTCAACAACGCACATTCGCACGCCTCGTGACAGACCGTCGGCCATTGCCTTTCTGAGTGCCGCCGCCCCAGCCACCGGGCCCCACCTAAGGACACCGACAGCATGACGAACACCCGTCGCAAGGCCCGCAGCCGCGGCGCACGAATACGCCGGGCGCTGGGCTGGACCGTCCTGGTCCTCGTGGTCGCCGCCGGTGGCCTGGGCTACTGGGGCTACCGGCACCTCGACAACAACCTCACCACCGTCGACATCAACCAGGCCCTGGGCAAGGAACGCCCCAAGGACGTGGACCGCGGCGCACGCAACATCCTCGTGCTCGGCTCGGACTCCCGCTCGGGCGCCAACGGAGACCTGGCGGGCGGCGACACGGGCGACACGGCCCGCTCCGACACCGCGATGGTCGTCCACCTCCCCCAGGGCCGCCGGAAGGCGACCGCGGTGAGCATCCCGCGCGACACCCTCGTCACCCGCCCCGAATGCACCACGGCGAAGGGCACCCCGCTGCCCGCCGCGCACCGCGTCATGTTCAACTCCGTCTACACCAGCGGCGGTCCGGCCTGCGTGGTCAAGACCGTCGAGGCGATGTCCGGCATCCGCATGGACCACTACGTCGAGTTGGACTTCGCCGGCTTCAAGGGCCTGGTGGACGCCGTGGGCGGGGTGCCCGTCACCATCGACCGGCCGATCCACGACAAGGAGAGCGGCCTGGACCTGTCGGCCGGCACGCACCGGCTGGACGGCACCCGCGCGTTGGCGTTCGTCCGCACCCGACACGGCATCGGAGACGGCAGCGACCTGGGCCGCATCGCCCTCCAACAGAAGTTCATCCTCGCCCTGCTGTCCGAGGTCAAGCGGCAGAACGTGCTCGGCAACCCCACCAAGCTCTACCAGACGGCCAACGCCGCGACCAAGGCCCTCACCACCGACTCCGAACTGGGCTCGCTCCCCAAGCTGGCCGCATTCGCCAAGTCCCTCAACGACCTGGACCCCTCGTCCATGGACACCCTGATGCTGCCGGTCAACTACGACGCGATCGACCCGAACCGCGTGATCGCCGCAGAGCCCCAGGCCCGCGAGCTGTGGAACGCCCTCCGTGAGGACCGCCCCGTCCCGGCCGACTCCAAGAAGTCACCGGCACACGGAGGCTGAGCGCCCCGGGGGCGTCCTCCCCACTACTCCTCGCCGCCCCTCGCATACAGTGCGGTGACGCGGGTCTCGTGATGTCGGTGGGATCCACGCTCACGCTGCCGTTCTCCAGGGGGATGAGGATGTCGATGGAACTTGCCCAAGTCCGGCTGCTCGTCGCGGACTTCCGCGGCTGCTACCGCTTCTACCGGGACGTCCTGGGACTCAAGCCGCAGTTCGATGCGGAGGACGGCCCGTACGCGAAGTTCACCCCCGACGGCGGCTCCGCCGGCATCGCCCTACAGGAACGCCGGCACATGGCCCAGGTCCTGGCCGAACTCGCCGACGAGCCGACCGGCTACCGCTCCCTGGTCGTCCTGCGGGTCGACGACATCGACCGCTACTGCGACGAGATCACCGCGCGAGGAGCCGAACTGGCCCACGGCCCGGCGCCCATGACGGACCGCATGCGCGTCGCCCACCTCAAGGACCCGGAGGGGAACCTCGTGGAACTGCAGGAGTGGCTCGTTCCACGCGAGTGACGGTTTGTGGCCGAGACGTAGGCCATGTCGTGGCCGCAAGGGCCGGTCTTCGCCGATGTCGGACGCATGAGCGCCGTGCTGTTTCCCCTCCCCCGGTCCAGGCATACCATCACCAGATGACTCGACGTGGGCTGGTACTCGGCGGCGGCGGTGTGGCAGGAGTGGCTTGGCAGACTGGGCTGTTGGCCGGGCTGCTCGAAGGGGGCGCGAACGTCCTCGACGCGGACTTGGTCGTCGGTACCTCTGCCGGTTCGACGGTGGCCGCGCAGATCACCAGCGGGACTCCGCTCGCCGAACTGCTCGACCGCCAGGTTGACCCGGCTCTGCAGAGCCCCGAGATGTCGCCCGTCCTCGATGCCGATGACCGGATGGTGCTGTGGCTCGACGCGATGGACGGGGCCGCGGGCCCCGTCGACCTGCGGCGTCGGCTCGGAGCCATGGCGCTGGCTGCTTCGACCGTCGCGGCGGACAAGCGTCGTGCCGTGATCGAGGCCCGGCTGCCCTCGCACCGTTGGCCGGGGGCGGACCTCAAGGTCGTGGCCGTGGACGCGGAGACCGGCGTGGAGCGGGTGTTTGACTCCGCTTCGGGTGTGGACCTCGTGGATGCGGTGGCGGCGAGTTGTGCGGTGCCTGGTGCCTGGCCACCGGTCGCCATCGATGGGCGCCGCTACATCGACGGTGGTACTCGCACGACGGAGAACGCCGACCTCGCTGCGGGATGCGACCGGGTCCTGGTGCTCCAGGTCATGTCGATTCCCGGTAACGTCGACCTCGCCGGGCAAGTGGCCGGTTTGCGTGAACAAGGGGCCAGGGTCGAGGTGATTCGCCCGGACGACGACGCCGCGTCGGCGATCGGTCCGGACCTGCTCGACCCCGCTGTGCGGGAATCGGCGGCGCGCGCCGGCCGCGAGCAAGGGCTGCGAGCGGCGTCGGCGACGGGCGCGTTCTGGCGCTAGCCGGGGTTTCTCTGTTGATGCAAGCAGGTGCCTCTCATGCCTCGGCGCGTGCCAACAGGGTGCCTCCCTGCTCCCCCTCCGGCGGCGCGATGATGTCCGCCGCGACGTTCGAGAAGCCGGACGACGCCAAGAGGTCCGCCCACTCATCGGCCGAGTAGTCCCACCGCGAAACCGCTCGTGCCCCTCGGAGTGATTCCCCTGGTCGCTGACCAGCCTTGGGCGGTGTGTGCGAGAACGCGAACACCCCACCAGTGGACAGGCTTTGCCGCACCAGCGGCAGGAGTGTCGTCGGGGCGGTGAACCACACGGGACCGAAGATCGACAGCACCACGTCGAAGCTGTCGGGGGGATCGGTCAGGAACTCTGCTGCCTCCACCGTATGGAAGGTGAGGTTGGGAAGGTCCCCCCACCGTGCCTCCGCCTTGACTCGTTGACGCGGTGCGATGTCGACACCGACGCACTCGGCTCCGAGCGTCGCCAGGTGGGCAAGGTTGCAGCCGGCACCGCTCCCCAGTTCCCGCACCCGGCGTCCGCGCAGTGGGCCGAGTAGGGACTCGTCGGGGCCGTGGTCGGCGTACTGGGTCCAGTTCAGCCATGTACGGGCCCCGGCGGCGTTCATCGCTCTTCTGGGCCTGCGGCCTGACGCGTACCGTTCCCAGGCTGCGGTGACTGCTTCCATGGCGTCCTCTCTCGTGCGAGATGGCTCCCCCAGAGTGCAGAGGGAGCCACCGAGTATCGCGCGACGTGCTACGTGCTGACGGGGCTATCGCTGCATCCCGCGTGGCACTGGGAACAGGCCGATCCGGTGGCGTTCCACAGTTCGTGGTCGATGGCGAAGCCAGCGGCCTTGATGACTCGCCACCGTGACGTGGTGGGCGGCCCGTGGTGTGTGGCGTGCGCGGTGGGGCCACTTTGCGTAGGACGTATGCGCCAGCGAGTGCGGAGCGAGGGACTTGGCTGTTCGCTGCCGCGACGGTGTGAAGCGAACGACCTGGCCATCTCATTGGAGTTGCACGTTCGCCGGTTGGTCGGTGCCTGTTGGGGGCAGGGTGCGTGGGCTGTGGGCGGTCGTCGGCCACCAACGCACCTGTTTTTCGCCGCACATGGGCGGAACTATATGGTCCACTTGGATTCTGGATGTTTTCGTTGCGGCTTGATCTTTACTCTTGGATTCCCCGTGAGCTTTTTCTGCGCCGGCCGAAATTTGCTGCCCTGGGGCCCACTTCGGTGCTTTGCAAACGATGCCGGCACATCTTGACAAGCATGTGCCATGGTCATTAATAATCAATGTTCGGACCCGGATGATCCACCTGTCGGCCCGTGGTCGACTGATGCGAGTGCGCCAGAGTTCGCCGTACTGACCACGACCTTGTTGTGCGACAGAAGCGAGGAACGCCGGTGGAATCGTGGTTCGAGATGGCCCGTGACGTGCCGTCGGGCTGGCCCCGTACCTACTGCTTTGCACATGCCGGTGGCAGGGCGCAGGCATTCGTCGAATGGCAGGACGCGCTGGCCGGAGTGACCGCACTGGTCGCGGTCAGCCCGCCCGAGCGCACCGGCATCGACGCCATAAGTGACCAGGTCGCCGAGGTGATCGCCGCGCAACGCGCCGGGCCGTTCCTGTTGTTCGGGCACAGCCTCGGGGCGTTGATGGCCTTCGAGGTGGCCCGCAGGCTCGGCGACCGGCCCGCGCATCTGATCGCTTCCGGCTGCGTCGCGCCGAGTCTGCATCCGACGCCGCGCATGGTCGAGGTGGCGGGGCTCAGTGGACAGAGCCTTACCGACGCGCTCGCCATCTACGGCGGGCTGCGGCCGGAGCTTCTGGCCGATCCGGAACTCCAGGAATTCATACTCCCCGACATCCGGGCCGATTTCGAGATGGTCGCGAGGTATCGGTATCGCCGAGCCGCCACGCTGCATTGCGGTGTCTCGCTCGTCAACGGCACGGACGACCCGCTGGTTGGCCGCGATGATCTGGTGGACTGGTCGAGAGAGTGCACCGGCGAGCCCGAGGTGCACTGGGCCGCGGGCGGGCACTTCTTTTTCGAGAGCCATCCTGAAACGGTCACCGAGGTAATCCGTCGGGCGGCGGAGGCGTTGCCGGTGGAGCTGATCTAGCTTCCGGCAGCGAGCCAGAGAGGGAAGCATGACCGATCAAAGCGCTAGAGCCGTCGTGCGCTTCGAACCGCACCGGTTGACCACCTTCCGCGTACCGAATCCGCGTTCCAAACCCCACACCCTGCTGAGTGGCGGGTCATGACCCCTCACCCCACTGAGCGGGGCACCACTCCCCCCGTCTGTCTCACCTCCCCCCACTACCTTCTCGGCGAGTTCGAGCAGGACCACCAGGTGATCCCCGAATTCGCCGCGCGTGCACGCGAGTTCGGCATGCAACCCGACGCCCGACTGTGGGGTTGGGGAAGAGTCCACCGCACCGAGAAGCCCCTTGACCAACTGTTCGTCGAGGTCGGGGAGTTGGTCGTCGACTCGGCCGTGCAAGCCGGGCAGCCGGTCGTCGGATCGGCGGCGGATGTGGACTTCCTGTTGCTGTGTTCGACGCAGTTCCCCGGTGACGCGCACACCCATGGTGCGTTCATGGAGGCGGTCCTGAACGGGCTGGGGCTTGACTGTGCGTTCCTCGGGCTGACCCTCAACCGGTGTACCAATCTGGTGAGCGGGCTCTCGGTGGCCGAGGCGCTGGTGCGCGGTGGCACGTACCGCAACGTTTTGGTGATCACCGCGGATCGTTGTGCCACGGAGTCGGCTCGGATGGAGAGCTTCGCTCTCTTCAGCGATGGTGCGGCCGGGTGTCTGGTCACCTCGGGTCCAGGTGAGTTCGAGATCCTGGGTTCGGCGAGTGCGCAGGACCCCGGGGCGTTGGAGTGGCACAACGAGATCAGTGCGGACCTGTCACGGCAGGTCAATGACCGTCTTTTGCCGCCACACGGGCTGGCCCCGGGTGATCTGGCCGGCGTGTTGCACAGCAATCTGTACATGCCGGTCGTGGTGATGAAGGAACGTCTGGCCGGCTTCACGGCCAGCCAACTCGACACCGGCAACACGGCCAGGACCGGGCACTGTTTCGCCGCCGATCCGCTGATCAATCTCGTCGACCGCCGTACCGAGCCGGGCGGGCACTATCTGCTCGCCGCGAGCGTGCCGGGTTGTCGCGCCGCGATGTTGCTGCGCAAGACCCCGTCACGGCCCTGACCCGTTCCCGTCCCAGGACAGCGTCCGGAGGTATCCCATGCCTGCTTTCGCCCTGCCCGACGTGTTCGTCGTAGCCCCCGAGTCCACTTCGGAGTTCGACCCGGCTGCCGTTGCGGCGGCCGGCGAGGTGATCGCCTCGGGTCCCGAGGCGCTCTACCGACGCCTGGTCGGTGACCAGGAGTCCGAGGTGGTGTTCCTTCTCGCTCGGCATGCGCTGAAAGGTTTCTGCAGTGGTGATGGTCCCGCCAACGGGGCACGGGAGCCGACCGGGCACGGCGGCGTGGACGCTCAGGGCGGCGCCGATCGGATCGCCGAGGAGACAGCCGAGGTGCGTCGGCGGATCGCTGCGCTGCTGAAACCGTTGGGTGAGGCCGAACCCCGGGTGCGGGAGGCGGTGTTGGCCCAGCGGGCGCCGTTGGCGCTGATCGGTGGCTGTTGGTTGGACTCGGTCTCCCAGCCGGCCACCCAGCCCGCGACCGTGGTCAACCACCTGGTCCGCCATCAGTTCGCCTGGCGTGGCGAGGGCAACCCGCGACGCGGGCTGCATCGGCTGCGCGGGCGCGCCTTGGAGGACCAGGGGGTGTTCCTGCCGGATGTCACGGCGCCGGACTTCCTGTCGCAGGCCGAGGCGCGGCCGCTCACGGCCTGGCATGGTGCCTACTACCTCAGTCTGGCCAGGTTGCCCGCGACGTTCCTGCCCGAGGTGTTCGGGACGCACTACGTCATGGCCACGCTCGGTGTGGACGAACTCCTGCTCGGGACCCGTCCGTTGCTCGCGGAGGCCGATCTGCGGGCAGCCCTCGTCGACTACCTCGCGCTGGCCCCGGCGCCGGTCAGGAGCAGGGTGTGCGCGGCGGTCGAGCGCGCGTTGGCGTTGGAGTTGGCGCATGCGCGTCTGCTCGTCGAGGTTGCCGAGTGGCATGCCGGGCTCTCGCTGGATGCGCAGGTCGGGCGGATCGTGGCCAGGCATGCTCCGTTCGCGGGCAAGCAGCACCGCAATGTGCGCGTCGGTCGGCGACCGTTGGCCGAGCGGTTCGGTGATCCCGACTTCGATCTGGGCGCGTTCGTCGGTGAGTTCCGGGCCTCGCCCCAGTTGAAGCCGCGTGCGGGTGGCTGTCGGTTCCTGCAGGCCATCAAGTTCGGCGGCCCCATGTTCGGCATCTTCGACGAGCGGGAGGCGGCGACCTTCGAGCGGTGGGCCGATGCGGTAGCCGCGGGGGAACCTCCCGGCGTCGCGGTCGCTCCCCTCACGGCCGGTGACGGCGCCGCGCGGGCGTTGGCGGCGGCCGTCGCGGCGCCTCCGTCGGACGTGCGGCTGCGGCCGGCGGAGCGGGGCGATGACCGTGACTTCCTGCATCGGCTGGTCAACATCGAGAACTTTCCCAACACGTTGGCCCTCGCGCGGGCGCACGCCGAGGAGGGACTGGCCCGTGCCGAGGTGTTGTTCACGCATGGCGGGGGCGGGGTGCTCACCGATGCGAGTTGGTTCGACTACTCACCCGTGGCCCTCAACGAGCGCGTCGACCGCATCTACTGGAACAAGCTGGTCAACCCGTATCGGCCGTTGACCAAGATCCCGGACCGCGACGAGGTCGTCTTCGGTCAGAAGACCTTTGCGCTGGGCAGCATGATCGACGGTGCGTGGGCGCACCGCATCGGCGCGACCGGGCGCTACACCCGGCGCAGTGACGGCATGTTGTACTCGATCTACGCCGACGAGATGGGTCGCGGGGACGTCACCAAGAACCACATCACGCTGATCTATCAGGTGCTCGCGAGCATGGGCATCGAGGTGCCGCACCTGCGCGAGGCCGCCTTCCTCGACCAGGACGAACTCCCCGACCACCTCTACGGGTTCTCGCTGTTCCAACTCAGCCTGGCGCTCTTCCCGGACTCCCTCTACGACGAGATCCTCGGCTACAACCTGGGCATCGAGATGTTCGGGCTGGGCACCATGCGGATGCACGAGATGCAGAAGCTGCGCCACTACGGCTTCGACGTCGCGTACGAAGAGGCGCACCTGTCCATCGACAACCTCTCCGCCGGCCATGCGCGGCAGTCCGCCGAGCTGATCGTCGCGTATCTGCACGACGTGGCGAAGGTGTCCGGGGCCGACGCGGTGCCGGCGCACTGGCGTCGCATTTGGCGCGGCTATGCCTCCTTCGCCTACTTCATCGAGCACGAGCTGGTGACCGGCCTCGCCCGGCCCGAGTCCGCGGACGTGATCATCTGATGCCCCCCACGACCCCCACCTCCCCCAGCACCTTCGACCCCCACCTCCTCGCACTCCCGCTGTACGAGGATCACCATCGCGAGCTGGCCGGGCGTCTGGTGGCCTGGTGCGACGAGCACCGGGAGGTGCTCGCCGGCGCCGGGCGGCCGGAAGCGGTCGGACCGCGCATCCTCCGCGCGCTGGGGGACGCGGGTTGGCTGGCGTTCCTCGACGGCGGTCCGGACGACTACCGCGCGCTGTGCCTGGCGCGGGAGGCGCTGGCGTATGCCGACGACCTGGCCGACTACGCGTTCTCCATCCAGGCGTTGGCGGCCACGCCCCTCCGTCGCTTCGGTTCCGAGGAGCAGCGTCGTCGGTATCTGCCGGGGCTGGCCGCGGGCACGCTGTGCGGCGCGTTCGCGGTCTCGGAGGAGGCCGCGGGTTCGGATGTCTCCGCGATCGGGTTGGCGGCGCGCGAGACCGACAACGGTTGGCTGCTCAACGGTGCCAAGGCGTGGATCGCCAACGCGGGTATCGCCGACGTCTACACGGTGATCGCGCGCACCGGTCCCGGTCCGGGTGCGCTCGGGCTCAGTGCGTTCCTGGTCCCCTCGGACACGCTCGGGCTGCGCGTCGAGCCGGTGTCGATGATCGCGCCGCGCGCCCTGGGTCATCTGGTCCTCGAAGACTGTGCGCTGCCGCCGGATGCGTTGCTCGGTCGGCGCGGTGGCGGGTTTCCGATCGCGATGGAGGTGTTGGACCGGTTCCGGATGACGGTCGGTGCCGCCGCGCTCGGCTTCGCCCGCCGGGCCGCGGACGCCGCGTTGGCCCGGGCCCGGGAGCGGCCGATGCAGGGCGGGAAGCTGTTCGATCTGCCCACCGTGCGCGCCGCGTTCGCCGACATGGAGGTTCAACTCGACGCGGCCGCGCTGTTGGTGGCGCGGTCGGCCTGGGAGATCGACCGGGGCAGCCGTCGGTACGCCCGGCATTCCTCGGTGGCCAAGCTGTATGCCACGGAGGCCGCGCAGCAGGTCGTGGACAGCGCGGTGCAGGTCTTCGGGGCGGCCGGGCTGGTACGGGACAGCCTGTTGGAGCGGCTGTACCGGCAGATCCGGTCGCTGCGGATCTACGAGGGTTCCTCGGAGGTGCAGCGGGCGATCATCGCGGCGGCGATCGATCCGGGTCGGGCGCACCGAGGGCTCTCATGACGCGGTCAGGTGTGGTGACGCCGGGCACGGCGGCCGCCCATCGCGATCCGTATCCGTTCTACGCCGCGCTGGTGGCCGAGCGGCCCTTCGGCTTCGACGCGGACGGCGGGGTGTGGGTGGCGGCCGGTGCGTCGGCGGTGTCCGAGGTGCTCGCCGATCCGTCCTGCCGGGTGCGGCCGGGTGCCGAGCCGGTGCCGCGCGGCATCCTGGGCACGCCGGCCGGCGAGGTGTTCGGCGAGATGGTGCGGATGACCGACGGTGCCGGGCAGGCGCGGCGCAAGCGGAGCCTGGTTGCGGCGCTGGACACGGTCGGCGCGGAGCAGGTCGTCGCGTTGGCCGCGGCGCAGGCGGCCCGCGCGGTCGACTGGCACGATCTCCAATTCGGCGTACCGGTGCGGGTGGTGGCCGAGTTGTTGGGTGCGGACGGGGATGTCCCGGCGGAGGTGGCCGGGCTCGTCGGCGCGTTCGTCCGGTGCATTCCGGCCTCGGCCACCGCCGAGGATCATGCCGCGGCGGCGGGTGCTGCCGCGGACCTGCTTGAGCTGCTCGGTCCGTACCTGCGTGCCGGGGGTGGCGGTCTGCTCGGCGCGCTGGTCCGTGTGGCCACGCGCGAGGGTTGGCCGCAGCCCGGCCCGCTCCTGGCCAATGTGATCGGCCTGCTGTCGCAGACCTATGACGCCACGGCGGGGTTGGTCGGCAACACCCTGCTCGCGCTGGGCCGTTACGGGCGGCCGGACGATCTGGCGGCGTTCGTCGCCGAGGTGGTCCGGCATGACGCGCCCGTTCAGAACACCCGCCGGTTCGTGGCGAGCGACACCGCCCTCGCCGGTCATCGTGTCCCGGCCGGCTCGGCGATCGTGGTGTTGCTCGCCGCGGCCAACCGCGATCCGCGGGCCAATCCCGATCCGCACGTCTTCCGGCCCGGCCGGGCGGATCCGCAGGTGTTCACCTTCGGCCGGGGAGCCCATGGGTGCCCCGGCCGTGTCCTGGCCACCGCGATCGCCGTCGGTGTGGCCGCGACGGTGACCGCAACGCCCTCTCACGCGGGCTACCGGCCCTTGCCCAACGCCCGCATTCCCGTGCTGAAAGGCCAGTTCCCATGACCCGATTACGGACCGGGCACCAGGTACGCGGCATCGCACGCAGAGCGCCGCGGACACCCCTCGATGTGCCGGCACCGTGTTGGCCCGACGGCCGCCCCACGCGCCGTCGGCCGCCCTCCTCACCCGCCAGCGGGAGCACCACCGGACTCACCAGGTCCTCGACCGGAAACGGGGGCGATGCTCGATGATCGACAAAAACCATCTCAGCGTGCTCGGTATCGGTGTGGGGCCGGCCAATCTCAGTCTGGCCGCCCTGCTCTCTCCGCACCGCGATCTGCCGAGCCTGTTCCTCGACCGTAAGGAAGCCTTCAGCTGGCACGACGGTCAGCAGATCCGTGGCACGACGCTCCAGGTCACGATGCTCAAGGACCTGGTGAGCCTGGCCGATCCGACCAGCAAGTTCTCCTTCCTCAACTACCTGCACGACCAGGGCCGGATCTACCACTTCGTCAACGCCCAGTTCGACGCGGTGCCGCGACAGGAGTTCCGCAACTACCTGGAGTGGGCGAGCTGGCGGATGAAGAACATCGTCTACGGGGAGGAGGTCCGGTCGATCGACTTCGACGGCGTCTTCCGTGTGCACACCGACGACCGGGTGCTCACCGCGGACAACATCGCCGTGGGCGTCGGCAACCGGCCGTGGATCCCGTCGACCGGCCAGGCCGGCGCCTGCGACAGCCAGTTCCATGTCTGCGACTTCGTCGAGAAGGCGGTCGACCTCGGCGGCAAGCGCGTCGTGGTGGTGGGCGGCGGGCAGTCGGGCGCCGAGGCGTTCCTCGATCTGATCTCGCGCGAGGGTGACCAACTGCCCAGCCGGGTCTCGTGGTTCTCCCGGCGTCGCAACTTCCTGCCGATCGACGACTCGCCGTTCACCAACGACTTCTACATGCCGTGCTTCTCGGAGTACTTCTACGGTCTGGACCGTGCGCTCCGGGACCGGATCAACCAGGAGAACGTGCTGTCCAGCGACGGCATCTCCGAGCCGACACTGCGGGCGATCTACCAGCGCATCTACCACCACCGGTTCATCGCCCGCTCGCCCGGGCTGATCCGGCTGTACCCGAACCGGGAGATCACCGGCGTGTCCGGGGCCGGGGCCGGGTGGGAGTTGACGGTGGTCAACAACGACCGGCCCGACCGGCCGCAGCGGGTGCCCGCCGATGTCGTCATCTGGTCGACCGGCTTCCGCTCCGGTCTGTTGGACCTGTTCGCCCCGCTGGCCGGCCGGCTGGACGGGGACGGTGGTGAGTACCTGGTGGACCGGGACTTCGCGGTGCGTTGGGACGGCCCGCCGGATCACAACATCTTCGTCCAGAACGCGGCCCCGTCCCAACGGGGGCTGGCTGACAAGAACCTGAGCCTGTTGGCGTGGCGCAGTCAGCGCATCGTGGACCGGCTGCGCGGGGTGCAGCGGGAGGAACAGCTCTCCTCCTTCGTGGAGTGGGCGGACGACGGCAGCGAAGAGGGCGAGCTGCGAGGGAGGGTGTGAGATGGATCTGGGCACGGTAGCGGTGGTCGGCGGCGGCATCATCGGGTGCCTGACGGCCCGGCGGATCGTCCAGGAGTCCCCGTCGAGCCGGGTGTTGCTGCTGGATCGGGACGAGGTCGGCTGCGGGGCCAGCAGGCGCTCGGCCGGGTTGCACTTCCCCCGCGGTGCGAGCGAGCGGGTACGCCGTATGTCGGAGTACAGCCAGGAGTTCTACGAGAAGCTCAGGGCCGAGCGGCCCGCGGTGCCGATCCATCCGGTCGGCATGTCGCTGGTGTCGCGGGCCGGCCGGGAGGAGATGGCGCGCCTCTACTCCCGGCCGGTGCGCCGGGATGGTGACGCGGGTGTGCTCGACGCCTGTGGTGCCGAGGTCCGCGTTCCGCCGGGGATGTCGGTGTGGGACGTCGAGGGCGGGCAGTACGCCGATGTGCACCACCTGGTCGAGGCGTTGGTCGCCGAGGTGCGGCCGCGCGTCGAGGTACGGGAAGCGGTCCGCGTCACGGCGCTGGAGCCCGACGGCTCCGGTGTGCGGCTTGAGTTGGGCACCGGTGAGCGGTTGGTGGTCGACCGGGTGGTGCTCGCGCCGGGCCCGTGGTTGGCCGAGCCTGCCTGGGCGGATCGGGTGGCGCCGCTCGGCGCGCGGGTCAAGCGGGTCGTCGCGCTGCACGTCGATCACCCCGTGGGCGAGCAGGACCGGGCGGTCGTCTTCCACGACGAGGACGCCTTCCTGCTGCCGTTGGCCTACCGCGGGCACTGGCTGTTCAGCTACACCTGCGAGGACTGGGACGTCGATCCCGACCGGATCGGCGCGGATCTCGCCGGGCGCGACCTCGCGCAGGCCCGCGCCTGTCTGGAGCGCTATGCGCCGGCGCTCGCCGCGCGGTGCACGGCCGGCCGCGTCTTCTGCGACGCCTACAGCACGTCCCGGGAGCCGTTGCTGCGCCGACTCGACCCGGACGGCCGGGTGGTGTTCGCGGGCGCGGCCAACGGATCCGGTTATCGCCTCGCTCCGGCCATCGCCGCCGAGGCCGTCCAACTTCTCGACCCGAGTGTGAAGGGGAGTTCGCGTTGAAGATCGACACCTTCGACCCCGCGGCGCTCAGCGATGCCTTCGGGATCGACATGAGCACCATCGACCTGCCTGGTGTGGTCGGGCTGGGCGCGGGCTGGGGCCGGGTGCGGCCGGGCGGGAGCTCCGAGCCGCACCAGCACGACGAGATCGAGATGTTCGTCATCGTGGCGGGCACCGGCGAGATCGTGGTGGACGGGGCGCGCCATCCGGTCGGGCCGGGCACGGTCGTGAAGTTCGACCCGTTCGAGACCCATGTCATCGACAACACCGGTGAGAGCGACGTGTTGTTCGTGACCTACTACTGGCGTGAGCTCCAGCATGCCGCGGAGGTGGCCACGCGCGCGGGCCGGCGGCGCTTCGCGGAGCGGCCGGTGTTCGTCTTCTCCACCCCGCCGACCCCCAACGGGGACCTGCACCTCGGGCATCTGTCCGGGCCGTACCTCGGGGCGGACGCGTTCGTGCGGTTCCAGCGGATGAACGGGGTGCGGGCCTGGCATCTGACCGGCAGCGACGACCACCAGAGCTATGTGGTGGCCAGGGCGGCGCAGGACCACAGCACTCCGGAGCGGGTCGCGGCGCACTACGGCGAGGAGATCGCCAGGACGCTGGAGTTGATGGACATCCGGCCCGACCAGTTCACCGTGACCAGTACGGAGGACGGCTACCGCGCGGGCCTGCGTGACTTCTTCGCGGCGCTGGAGAGCTCCGGCCGGGTGGCCCGGCGGGAGTTGCCCGCGCTCTTCGACGAGAAGTCCGGCCGCTACCTGTACGAGGTGGACGTCTCCGGTGTCTGCCCGTCCTGTGCGGCGGGTACCAACGGCAACATCTGCGAGGAGTGCGGTGAGCCCAACATCGCCGCCGACCTCGGCCAGGCGCGCAGTCGGCACTCGGACGGAGTGCGGGCCGGTGGCCTGTCCCGGCACACCCTGGCGCTGCACGAGTTCGGCGAGTCCGTCGCCCGGCACCACGCGCTCGGTCGGGTTCCGGCCCGGCTGCGGGAACTGGCCCAACGGGTCTTCGCACGCCCCTCGTTCGAGCTGCCGCTGACCCACCCCGCGCAGTGGGGCGTCTCCCCGGACGGTAGCGATGACCAGGTGATCTGGGTGTGGCCGGAGATGTCGTACGGCTTCCTGCACGGCATCGCGCAGCTCGGGGCCCGGGTCGGTGAGCAGTGGCAGGCCCACAAACCGGAGCAGGACTGGAAGATCGTCCACTTCTTCGGCTACGACAACAGCTTCTACCACGCGATCCTGTATCCGGTGCTGTACCAGTTGGCGTTCCCGGACTGGCAGCCGGACATCGACTACCACGTCAACGAGTTCTATCTGTTGGAGGACCAGAAGTTCTCCACCAGTCGGCGGCACGCGGTGTGGGGCAAGGACCTGCTGTGCCCGGAGACGGTGGACGCGGTGCGGTTCTACCTCTCGCGCACCCGTCCGGAGGGTGAGCGCACCAACTTCGTGCGGCAGGCGTACCGCACGACGGTGCGCGAGGTGTTGATCGAGGGGTGGCAGGGCTGGCTCGACGACCTCGGTCGGCGGTTGAACGCGCGCTACGGCGGTGTGGTGCCGGACGCGGGCACCTGGACGCCCGAGCACACCGCGTTCTACGCCCAGCTCGGACGGCGACTGGCGGCCGTGACGGGGCACTTGGGCCAGGACGGGTTCTCCCTGCGGGCGGCCACCGGTGAGTTGGAGGGCATCGTCGCCGATGCTCGGGCGTTCGCCGCGCGGGAGGCGGTGTTGGCCGACGGGTCCGAGTGGCAGTCGGAGAGCCGCACGGCGATGGCGTTGGAACTGGCCGCGGCCCGGCTGCTGTCGAGGGTCGCCACGCCCGTCATGCCGCGCTTCGCCGGGCGCCTGGCCGCGCTGCTCGGCGAGTCCGAGCCGGTCTGGCCGGCCACCGTCGAGTTGGTGCCGGCCGGGTCCCAACTGGACCTTACCGGGCAGGTGTTCTTCGTCGCCGAGCCGCCGCCGGCGTCCTCGGAGGCGGCGCCGGATCCGCTGCCCTGGCTCGCCGACGTGGTGCGCGCCACGCTCGGCCTGCCCGCGGATGCCGCGGTGGCCGACAGGACGCTCTCGGAGCTCGGCGCGTCCTCGTTGCAGGCGGTCACGGTGCAGTACCAGATCCTGGAGCGACTGGACCTCGACATCCCGATGACGGAGCTGCTCTCCGGGCGGAGCATCGCCGCGCTCGGCCGCGACCTGGCCCAGGAGGTGGCCCGATGACCGACTATCTTGCGGTGTTGGAGGAGGTCAGCGCCCGCGGTCTGAGCATCGTCGCGGCCGGCCAGGACCTGCGGTTACAGGGGCCGCGCGAGCGCGTGGACGCCGATCTCGTCGGCCGGATCCGGGACGTCAAGGCCGAGTTGCTGAACCATCTCGACCCAGACCCCGGGTTCGCGCTGACCCCGTTGCAGCAGGGCTATCTCGCCGGCCGCGACGAGGTGTTCGAGCTCGGCAACGTGGCCAGTTACGTCTACCACGAGATCGAGGGGCACTGGGACGTCGACCGGCTCCAGGACGCGCTGAACGCCGTGGTCGCCCGGCACGACTGTCTGCGCTCCCGCTTCACCGCGGCCCAGACCCAGGTCCGCCAGCCGGAGGCCGACGTCCGCATCGGGCGGGTCGACCTGCGGGACGACGACGGCACCGGGCTGGCCGCGCAGCGAGCGCGCTGGAGTCACCGGATGCTGCTGACCGCGCAGGCCCCGCTGCTGGCGGCCGAGGTGTCGCTGCTGGCCGGGGACCGCATGCTGCTGCACGTCGGCCACGACGGCCTGGTGATGGACGGGATCAGCATGTTCCTGTTCTTCCGACAGTGGTGGGCCCACTACCAGCAGGAGCCGCCGACGGCCGACGAGGAAGCCTCCTTCGAGTCCTATGTGGCCGCGCTGGAGAGCGCACGCGCCCGCAAGCCGTACGCCCGGGCCAAGGCGTACTGGCAGGAGCGGTTGGCGGACGGCACGTTGTGGGGCCACCCGGAACTGCCGCTGGCCAAGAGCCCCGAGGCGATCACCACGCCGCGCTTCACCCAGCGCGTGGTCCGGGTGCCGGCGGACCGCTGGACGGCGCTCAAGGAGCACGCCGCCGCGGCCGGGGTGACCCCGTCCGGGCTGCTGTTCGCCGCCTACGCCGAGACGCTCGCCTGTTGGGGCGCCGGCCCCCGCTTCACCCTGACCACCACGGTGGCCAACCGCCCGCCGATCCACCCGCGCGTTTTGGAGTCGATCGGGCAGTACAGCGACCCGATCCTGGTCTCGGTCGAACTGGACCGCGGGGTGCCCTTCGCCGAACGCGCCAAGGCGGTGCAGGAGCGGCTGCGCACCGACCTGGACAACCGGCACTTCTCCGGCGTCGAGGTGCTGCGGGAACTGGGCCGGCGCAGCGGCGGACAGGCCCGTATGCCCTTCACCTTCAACAGTGCCATCGGCTATCCGCTCGCGGACGTGGACGGCTCGGCGCTGGAGCTGTTCGGGCCCGAGGTGCACACCATCAGCCAGACGCCGCAGACCTGGTTGAACGTGTTCGCGATGGAGCAGCACGGTGGTGTGGTCGTCCAACTCGACGGCGTCGACGAGCTGTTCGAGCCGGGGCTGCTGGATGACCTGGCGCGGGGCTACCAACACCTGCTCGACCTGCTCGCCGACGGCGGTGAGTGGAACAACCACTGGTTCGACCTGCTGCCGGCCGAGCAGCGGGAGCGCCGGCGCGCCGCCAACGACACCGACCGGCCCCTGCCGGAGCAACTGCTGCTGCACGAGGCGTTCGTGGCCCAGGCACGCCGCACTCCGCGGGCACCGGCGGTGATCACCTCGGCCGGTGAGCTCAGTTACGGCGAGCTGTACCGGCGGGCCCGCGTCACGGCCGCCTGGCTGCGCGCCCAGGGCGTGGGCCGGGAGGAGCTGGTCGGCCTGGTCATGACCCGCGGGCCCGAGCAGCTCGTCGGGATCCTGGGCACGCTCCTGGCGGGCGCGGCCTATCTGCCCGTCGACGCCGACCTGCCCGTCCGCCGGCAGCAGGAGCTGCTCGACGGTGGCGAGGTGCGGTGCGTGCTCACCAACTCCGGCTGGAGCGACCCGCATCGCCGGCGCACGGTGCTCTCGCTCGACCGCGTCGCCCAGGCCGATGACGCTCCGGAGCCCTCCCCCGTCGCCGGGGCGGACGCCGACGACCTCGCCTATGTCCTGCCCACCTCGGGCACGGCCGGCAGGCCGAAGGGCGTCATGGTCAGCCACCGCAGCGTGGCCAACGTCGTCGCGGACTGCACCCGCCGCTTCGGCGTCGGTCCGGGCGACCGGCTGTTCGCGGTCAGCGCGTTCAGCTTCGACCTCTCCGTCTACGACGTGTTCGGGGCGCTCTCCGCCGGTGCCGCGCTGGTCATGCCCGACCACGACAAGGCCGCCGACGCCGCGCACTGGCTCGCGATGTGCGAGCGCGGCGAGGTCACGGTGTGGAACTCGGTGCCGCAGATCGTGGCGCTGCTGCACGACCAGGCACGCGCGGACGGCCTGGCGCCGCTGGCCGGCCTGCGGTTGGTGATGATGAGCGGCGACCGGATCCCGTCCGAACTCCCGGCGGCCCTGCGGGCGAGCCTGCCCTCGCTCGACGTGGTCGCGCTCGGTGGTCCGACCGAGACCACCATCTGGAACGTCGTGCACCCCGTCGGCCCGGAGGACGACGGCTCGCAACGGATTCCGTACGGGCGGCCCAACGACAACAACACGGCGTATGTGCTCGACGAGGACGGCCTGGATCTGCCCGACTGGGTGCCCGGCGAGATCTTCGCCGCCGGGGCCGGCCTGGCCCGCGGGTACTGGAAGGACGAGCGGGCGACCGACGAGCGGTTCCGGCACGATCGGCGGCGGGGGGTGCGGCTGTACCGCACCGGCGACCGCGGGCGCTATCTGCCGTCCGGGGAGATCGACATCCTCGGCCGCGCGGACTTCCAGATCAAGCTCAACGGCTACCGCATCGAACCGGGGGAGATCGAGACGCGGCTGGTGGCGCTGCCCGGTGTGCGACAGGCGGTGGTGGTCCACCGGCCCGGCAGCCGCGGCGATCAACTCGTCGCCCACCTGGTGCCGGGGAATCCGGATCAACCCGCCGCCGAGCGGCGCGACTTGGAGGACGCGCTGAGCGCGGCCCTGCACGCGCAACTGCCGGGCTACATGGTCCCGTCCGTCGTGGTGTGGCACGAGCGCCTGCCGTTGACCGCCAACGGCAAGGTGGACCGGGGGCAGTTGGCGGCGGGCGAGGTCCCGGCAGCCGAGCCCGTCGTGTCCGGTGACTCCGCGCTGGCGGAGGGCGTCGAGCGGGAGTTGGCCGAGCTGTGGGCGGGCGTGCTGAAGTTGCCCGAGGTGGACGCGTTGACCCCGCTGACCGAGCTCGGTGCGGACTCGCTCGCCGCGGCCCGCATCCTGGCCGGGGTGCGCAAGCGGTTCAAGGTCACCATCCCGCTGTCGGAGCTGGTCCGGCTGAACACGGTGCGGGCGATGGCCACCCGGATCGGAGGGGCCTCGTGAGCGTCCTCAACCAGGTGGTCGGCGGCCCGCCGCGGCCAGGCAACCGGCTCTCGGTGGCCCGGCTCGGCGCCATCGAGTCCTGGGATCTGACCGAGGTCTGGGAGCTGTCGGGCCGGGTCGCCGGGCACCTGCTCGGGCTGGGCGTCCGGCCGGGCGACCGGATCGGCGTCCTCGCGGCGAACTCGCTGGAGTGGGTGCTGCTCGACCTGGCCGCGCTGCGCATCAAGGCGGTGACCGCCGGATTCGACCCGGGCAAGTTCGACTCCACCGGCGCGGAACTCGCCTCCCGTTACGGCCTCGCGGTGCTCTTCACCGACCAGGACGAGACGGCCGACCGGGTGCGCCCGATCGCCGAACTGCGCGGCCTGGCCCCCGCTAAGGCGGAGCTGCCGGCGGTGACGTGGGAGCCCGACGAGGCACCGGCGCTGAAGTTCACCTCCGGCAGCAGCGGCCCGGCCAAGTCGCTGCTTGCCAGCGCCGGCAGCATCGACAACTCCCTTGCCGCGGTGCAGGAGTTGTTCGCGCACGGCCCCGGCGACGACCTCTTCGTCTTCCTGCCGCTCTCCCTGCTCCAGCAGCGGTACTGGGTGTACTCGGCGCTGGTGTTCGGCCACGACGTCACGATCAGCACCTACGAGGCCGCGTTCGCCACCCTGCGCACGACGCGGCCGACGGTGGTGATGGGCGTACCCGGCTTCTACGAGACGGTGCGCGCCCACCTCCAGGCCGCCACCGCCCGCACCGGTGCCTCGTCCGCCGAGGCGGCCATCGGGGTCTTCGGCGAGCGGATCCGCTACCTGTGGACGGGCTCGGCACCGGCCAACCCGGCCACCCTGGAGTACCTCACCGACGCCGGCCTGCCGATCTTCGAGGGCTACGGGCTCAACGAGACCTGCATCGTGACCAAGAACCACCCGGGCGGGCACCGCCCCGGCAGCGTCGGCCAGGTGCTGCCGGGCAAGGAGGTCCTCATCGACGCGGAGGGCGTCATCCACGTCCGCAGCGAGCGACCGGTGGCCACCCGCTACGAGCACGCGGAGCCGGGCGAGTCGGAGAAGATGTTCCGGCCGGGCGGCATCGTACGCACCGGCGACGTCGGCCATCTCGACCCGGACGGCTATCTGTTCGTGCACGGCCGGGCCGACGACGTGATCGTGCTGGAGAACGGCAAGAAGATCGCCGTGCGGCGGATCGAGGAACGCCTGAAGAACCATCCGGCGATCGAGGACTGCGTGGTGACCAACCCGTCCCAACGGCAGCTCGTCGCCATCGTCTCCCCCGCCGGGCAGCCCGCGGACGTCGCGCTGATCGCGACGGCGCTGCGGGAGGCCAACGCCGCGCTCGACCACGACGAGCAGCTCGCCAAGGCCGTCGTGGCGGAGCGGTTCACCGTCGACAACGGGCTGCTCGGCTCCCAGTTCAAACCCCGTCGCAAGCAGATCGAGGCGCGCTACCGCGGCCTCGTCATCGACCCCGAGGAGGGCATCCGTGCCTGACACCATCGAATCGGCGGCCCGCTCCGCGCTGGCCGAGGTCCTGCCGCAGCCGCTGCCGCCCGAGGACATCGACGCCGACGCGCAGCTCGACCACCTCGGCCTCACCTCGCTGAACAAGGTGCTGTTCCTGACCTCGTTGTGCGACCGGGTCCAGGTCGGCCTGCACCACTTCACCGAGCACGACCTCGCCGCGATGCGCACCCTCGGGCAGGTCGTCGCCGCGCTGTCCCGGCACGCCGAGGTGAGCTGAGAACCACGGCGACGGCGCCCGATCACACCCCAACTACGCTCCGCATGAACCGCGTTGTCCCTCGCAAGCGGGCAGCACCCCACTCCGTCCCCAGGGCGGAGCGACCAGGAGGAAGATCCACATGAACTGGCACGAGCGCGCCGCAACCGTCCTGGAAGACGACGCCGTCCGCCTCCGTCCGATCGAGGCGAGTGACCGGGAGGGCATCCGGTCGGTGGCCATGGACCCGGCCATCTGGCGTTACTTCGTCGCGTTGGTCACCGACGAGGCGTCCTTCGAGACCTTCTTCGACACCATGCTGGCCGACCACGCCGCCGGCCGACGGGTCGTCTTCCACATCACCGACCTCGCCACCGGCCGCACCGCCGGGTCGATGTGTTACGGCAACCTCTCGGAGCCGGACCGCCGGCTGGAGATCGGCTGGTCCTGGCTCGGCCAGGACTTCCGCGGCGCGGGCATCAACCGCCATGCCAAACAGCTGCTGCTGCGCAACGCCTTCGAGCGACTCGGCGCCGAGCGCGTGGAGTTCAAGACCGACCGGCGCAACGAGCAGGCCCGCCGCGCCCTGCGCAACATCGGCGCCACCGAGGAAGGTATCCTGCGCAGCTTCAACCCGATGCCGGACGGCACCCGCCGCGACGCCGCCTACTACAGCGTCCTCGCCGGCGAGTGGCCCTCGGTGCGCGACCGGCTCACCGCCCAGGCGGCCGCGCGGTGACAACGCCCGTGCCGGTGGCGCACGTTCTCGCCCACGGCGAGCCGTACGCCACCGGCTTCGCGCACGGCACCGCCCTCAAGGAGCGGCTGCGCGCCTTCCTCGACGACGGCGTCGCCCGCCTGAACCACCTGCTGCCCACCGCCGTGTCGGTCGCCGGCCTGTCCGACACGCTCGCCGCGTACCGGGCGGAGATCACCCGCGCGACGCCCCGCCTCGCCGACGAGATCACCGGACTCGCGGCCGGCGCCGGGCTGAGCCTGGACGAGGCCACCCTGCTGCAACTGCGGCGCGAGATCATGGGATACCAACGCATCCCCACCCGGGGCGACTGCACCACCTACGCCCGCCCCGGGGTTTTGGCGCAGACCGTGGACCTCAACGGCAACCTCGACGACCAGATCGCGGTGCTCGACGTCGGCCGTGGCGACCGCCGGGCCCTGGTGCTGAGTTTCGCCGGGCTGCTCGGCTATCTCGGCGTCAACTCCCATGGCCTCGCGGTCGGTTTGAACCTGGTGCTCGGCGGGGTCTGGGGCCCGGGCATCCCACCGTACCTGGCCATCCGCCACCTCCTCGACACCGCGACATCGGTCGAATCGGCCCTGGCCACCCTGCGCACCCTCCCCCTCGCCAGTTCCCGCACCCTCGTCCTCGCCGACCCCACCACGACCGCCTGGGTGGAGTTCATCGGCGACGAACACCGCGTCACGACCGGACCGGCGGCAGTCCACACCAACCACTTCCTCGCCCCGGACTTCGTCCCCCGCGACGAACTCAACGTCTTCGCCCGCAACTCCTCACTGCGCCGCCTCGAAGCGGCCGAGTCCGGCCTGCGGTCCCTGCCCGCGCACGCGCATCCCGACGAGCACTTCGCGCTCCTGTCCCAACCACCGATCTGCGTCGGCGACGACGGCGACATCCGCCGGGAACGCACCGTCTGCGCCGTCGTCCTCGACGCACGACACCGGGCGCTGCACCTACGGCCGGGCGACCCCCGACTCTCCCCCACCCACTCCTTCGCCCTCTGATCCCTCGCCCCCACCCCGCTCCACCGGTTCGAACTGGAGGTCAAGCCCGTGGAAGACCTGCCCCTCCGCGCGACACCGGACGACCTGTCCCAGGTGAATCTGGGAGACCCCCAGACGTTCGCGGACTACGACCTGACCGACTACTGGCGCACCTTACGGACGACCCAGCCCCTCTACCGACACCCCGCCGTCGGCGACAGCCCCGGCTTCTGGGTACTCAGCCGCTACGACGACATCGTCGCCCTCTACCGCGACAACACCACCTTCACCTCCGAGGGCGGCAACGTCCTGATCACCCTGCTCGGCGAGGGCGACTCGGCATCCGGCCTGATGGTGCCGGTGACCGACGGCCACCGGCACAAGGAACTGCGCAACGTCCTGCTCCAGGCGTTCTCACCGCGCGTGCTGAGCCGGATCGGCGAGCAGGTCCGCCGCACCACCCGGACCCTGCTGGCCGCCGCGGTGGACCGCGGTGAAGGCGACTTCGCGCTGGACGTCGCAAGCAAGATCCCGATGGCCACCATCTGTGACCTGCTCGGCGTGCCGATCGAGGACCGGGACTACCTGCTCACCCTGACCAAGTCCGCCATCAGCTCGGACGACCAGGGCGAGTACTCCGATGCGGCCGACGCCGCGCGCAACAACATCCTCCAGTACTTCCTGGGCATGGTGGAGGACCGTCGCGAAGCACCACAGGAGGACGTGGTCAGCGTGTTGGCCACCAGCACCATCGACGGCGAGCCGCTCAGCGAGGACGAGATCGTTCTCAACTGCTACAGCCTGATCCTCGGTGGGGACGCGACCAGCCGTCTGGCGATGATCGACGCCGTCCACTCCTTCAGCGCCAATCCGGACCAGTGGGCCGCGTTCAAGTCCGGTGAGGTGTCGGCCAAGCAGGCCACCGAGGAGGTCCTGCGCTGGGCCTCACCGACCATGCACTTCGGCCGAACCGTCCTGCAGGACACCGAGATCCACGACACCCTGATCCCGGCGGGAGACGTGGTGACGGTGTGGAACGTCTCCGGGAACCGCGACGAGCGGGTCTTCGCCGACCCCGACCGGTTCCGCATCGACCGCTCGCCGAACAAACACATCGCCTTCGGCCACGGTCCGCACTACTGCATCGGTGCCTACCTGGCGCGGCTGGAGATCTCCGAAGTACTGCTCGCACTCCGCGACTTCACCGACGGCTTCGAGGTCGCCGGACCCGTCCGCCGGATCTACTCCAACCTGCTCACCGGGATCAGCAGCCTCCCGGTGCGCTTCGAACCGGTCTCGGCCGAGGTGGAGGAAATGGTGCTCTGAGACGCACGAGTTGGCCCCGGGTGGCTGCCTGTCATCCGGGGCCAACAGCCCGCACCCTACTCCCCCATGAACGCCAAGAACCCCAGGCCGACGAGGACCACTAGCAGGCTCAGCAACGCCTCGCCCGTGATGCCAAGGATGACCGCGAGGACCAGAGCGCGCACGGCGAAGTGCCGCTGAATCAGCGCGACATCGGACGGCGACTTACCGGACGGCGGGGTGACCATCTCTCCTCCAAGTGGGGCGGACAAGGTGGTGGGGTGGGCAGACGGGTTGGCCGGGTTGGACGGATTGCTCAAGTGCTCAACTGGGCATGTGGCGCGTGAACTTGAGGCGGCACAGAACCGCGGCACGCGCAAGGCGGTCGACCCGCGCCCTTCGTAGGCTAGCGACGCCGCCAACTACCCCGCCCACTCTCAGCCGCGCTCAGCTCTGCCAGAAATACATGATCGTCATGATCACCGCGATGGTCAGGATGCTGCCCCGCAGCAGCGCCGCGGACAGCCGTTTGGCGAGATGGGCGCCGGCCCAGCCGCCGACCACCGCGCCGACCAGCATGCCGAGGAGTATGAGCGGGGAACGCATGATGTCCGAGGCGAAGAGGAACAGCACGGCCGCGCTGAGGAAGACGGCCGCGAGCTGGACGACCCGCATCGGGTTGCTGGTCGCGGCGTCGAGCCCGAGCCCGATGCTCCACAGCGCCAGCATCGTGATGCCTACGGCTCCGCCGAAGTATCCGCCGTACACGGCAAGGATGAACTGACCTATCAGGACGGCGCGGGAACTCATGCTGACAGGGCGGCGCAGCAAGGCGCTGAGCGCCTGGGGCAGTCGGCGTCCGAAGGCGAGGATCAGCGTGGCGGTAAGGAGCAGCCAGGGCGCCGCGGCATCGAACGACGACGCCGGCAGCACCATCACCAGACCGGCGCCCACCGCGCCGCCGGCCATGCTGATCAACGTCAGCGTCTTCGTCGACGTCCCCCCGACCGGGGTGAGTTCGCGTCGGTAGACCCACGCACTGGCCACCGCCCCGGGCACGAGGGCGACTCGTGACACCGCGTTCGCGGCCACCGGTGGCAGGCCGAACGCGACGAGCGCGGGCAGTGCGACGAACGTTCCGCCACCGCCGATGGCATTGAGCGCCCCGGAAGCGACACCGGTCAACAACACAAGCACTAATTCGATCACAAGCCGAGCATCGTCCCGTGACCAGAGGCTGCACAATGCGTAATCGACATACCCAGCCTCAGGCTGAGTCTTAGGCTGGAGCGATGCGCTACGACCTGGACGATCTCCGGCTCTTCCTCCACATCGTGACCGAGGGCTCGATCACCGCGGGCGCCCACCGGATGCACCTCAGCCTCCCCTCGGCCAGTTCCCGCGTGCGCTCCCTGGAACACCACGCCGGCGTGGCCCTGTTGATCCGTGGCCGACGGGGCGTGCGCCCGACACCGGCCGGCACGACCCTGGCCCGCCACGCCCGGGACGTGCTCGCCCAGACCGCGCGCCTCGAAAGCGCCGTCGCGAGCTACTCCCAGTCCCCCACCGCACCCCTGACCCTGTTGGGCGGCGGCTCCGCGATGCACCGGCTCGTCCCGCGGGCCCTGGCCTCGTTCCTGCGGGCGCATCCGGACGTCGACGTCACGGTGTCCGAGAGCCGCACCCCGCAGACGGTGCGGATGCTCACCGACGGCGAGGCGGACCTGGGCGTGGTCCTCGACGACGAGACCCACGACTCCGGCCTGCGCATGGAGCCCCTCGGCGACGACTCCCTCGTCGTGATCGGCCAGGCCGGCGGCATCCTCGCCGGACGGACCGCACTGACCTACCGCGAGGTCGCCGAGCACCCACTCGTCGGCCTCAACTCCGACTCGTCCCTTCGCGGTTGGATCGAGAAGCACCTCACTCCACACGCCCCCGTGGTGCGCTACCGCACCACCGTCGCCAACCTCCACGCCCTCGTCGCCCTCGCCGCCGCCGGCGTCGGCCTCGCCGTCGTCCCGCGCCCCGCCATCGACCCCCACCAACCCCTTGAGGTCTGCGAACTCCAGGACCCCTGGGCCCGCCGCCACCACCTCCTCGCCTGGGGCGTCAAGGACCACCCCAACTCCACGGCCGCCGCCTCACTCGCCGAACACCTCCGCCACGCCGCCTACTTCGACCCCGTCTTCCCCAGCACACACGCTCCCCCAGCCGGCCGACGTCCCCTCCGCGACAACTGACCACCTGCTGCCCCGCCCGCTACCACGACCGGCCGCGCCGCCTACAGGTGCCCCGGAAGCCGAGCCGGCATGCGAGGACGCAGACTCGTCCGTGTTCGCACACACGGGTGCGGTTCGGCGGGTTTCGATCCCCGCTGCTTCCGGCGGGACCAGATGGTCGGGCAACCTGACGCTGAGGCCGTCGTGGGCCGGCACATGGTCGGTCGCACGCCAGGGGCCGGCTGGTTGGTCACGGCTCCGCACGGTTCGAGCCGTCTTCCGGAATCGAGGGAGAGAAATGCCGTACGTCGCACAGGATCGCCCGCGCGTTGGTTGGATCGGTACCGGCCGCATGGGCTTCCAACTCGCCGCCCGCCTACTGGAGGCGGGGCACGACGTAGCCGTCTACAACAGGACCCGCGCCAAGGCCGAACCGCTGGCTGAACGCGGAGCCGCGATCGTCGACCGACCGGTCGACCTGGCCGACCGGGACGTCGTCTTCTCCATGGTCTCCGCCTCGCCCGACCTGGAGGCGGTCACCACGGGTCCGAGCGGCGTACTGACCTCGCCCGATGCCGCACCGAGCGTGCTGGTCGACAGCTCCACGGTGTCCACGGAGACGTCCGCGCTGATTCGTCACGCAGCCGCCAAGCGCGGGGCCGACTTCCTGGCCGCCCCGGTGAGCGGGAACCCGAAGGTGATCGCAGCGGGCAAGCTGACTGTCGCGGTCTCGGGCTCGCGCGAGGCGTTCGGCCAAGTCGAGCCGTTGCTCGCACTGCTGGGCCGCGGAGTGACCTACGTCGGCGAGGGCGAAGTCGCCCGCCTCGTCAAGATCGCGCACAACGTCTTCCTCGGCGTCGTCACCCAGTCGCTCGCCGAGATCACCGTCCTCGCGGAGAAGGGCGGTGTCAGCCGTGACGCCTTCCTGGAGTTCCTCAACGACTCCGTGATGGGCTCGCTCTACACCCGCTACAAGTCGCCCGCCGTGGTCAACTTGGACTTCACACCGACGTTCACCATGCCGCTGCTGCGCAAGGACTTCGACCTGGGGCTGTCTGCCGCCCGCGAGTTGGAGGTCCCGATGCCGCTGGCCGCCGCCACCGCCCAGCTCATCGCGGGCGCCATCGGCGCGGGACACGTCGAGGAGGACTTCGCCGCGCTGATCCTCGAACAGGCCAGGAACTCCGGCATCACGCTGGAACCCCAGAACACCCCCGTGGACGACGGCCTGTCACCGAACTCCTGACATCGATCACCTCCCAGCAGACGCCCCCGCCCGGCAATGCCTGACCGCGGCAGCAGACGGCATCCGCAACGAGAAACCGGTCTCTTCGGGCCGGTCAGCGTTCTTGTCGGTGCGCCTGCCCTCGCTCCAGGGTGGTTGGGGTCTCGACCGACTCACCGTCATGGAATACCTGCACCGTGACGGTGGTGCCGCGAACGCCAAGGCAGCGTCCGATCAGCTTCCAGGGCACCGTGAAGAGTGCGACCAACGAGATTGGTAGGTGACGTCGAAGCGAGATCCCTGCTGGTCAGGCCGCTCCGACGGCGATTCGATCGATCCTGCTCGATGCCGTACAGTTCATCGTGCCGACGCGGGGTGGAGCAGCTCGGTAGCTCGCTGGGCTCATAACCCAGAGGTCGCAGGTTCAAATCCTGTCCCCGCTACTCAAGCGTGAAGGCCCAGTGGTTTCCACTGGGCCTTCACTGCGTTGGCGACCAATCCCCCAGTCTAGCCGCCCGATTGAGCCCGGACGCCTCCACCACGTCGAAATCGCCACGCTCCGGACTGACTACCGGCGAGCGCCACTTGCGCACCATGACCCCCAACTCCCGTACCTGGACGGCCATCTGACAGGGCGGCAGGCCATTGCGGCCCGCTTGTGTGCCGCGATGGCCGGGGCCCCTGGCATCCGCGTGCCGGACGTGCCCGCTGAACACCCAGCCGCTGTGCCAGCACCCCGGTGTCCTCCTGCCTGGCTACGCTGGCCACCACGGCCCCGCCGTCGGCAAGTTCTCGGCTGCCTCGGTCGCGCACGCCATTGTTTTCAAGCTGCCGGTGTGGCGCCAAGGCGCTGGCATCCACGTCGCCGACGCCTGCACCACGTCATCGCCACAGTCGCCACACACGCGAAGGACCTGCTGTTGTGAGTCCGTCCCCCGTCACCACCGCGCTTCTGGAAGACCTTGCTGGCGCCGCCGAGCGCGACGGCATCGCCAAGACCGTCGTCGGCGCCGTCGTCGCGGCCCCGGACGGCCGGGTGTTGCTGCTGCACCGTCCCGCCGACGACTACCTCGGCGGCCTGTGGGAGCTGCCCTCCGGCGGCGTGAACGACGGCGAAACCCTGATCGAGGCCCTACGCCGTGAGGTATCCGAGGAAACCGGCCTGGCCATCGAGACCGTCGGCGACTACCTCGGGCACTTCGACTACCGCTCCGGTTCCGGGCGGGCCACCCGCCAGTTCAACTTCACCGCCACCGTCACCGACGGAACGGTGAAGCTCACCGAACACGACGATCACGTCTGGGCCGACCAGGACGGGCGGGCCAAGGTGTCCAGCGCGGTCCAGGCCGTCCTCGCCAGCCGGCACGGCAACCAGGCGGCCTGATCTGCTCGAACGGCCGGGCCCCGGTCGCACCCGCGTGGTGCGACCGAGGTCCGCTCGCTGTCCGCCTGGTCTGGCCGTTGCCGGAAGTGGCTGCTGGGAGAAGCCGGGGAGCCGAGGCGGCCCGATCGTTCAGCGTTCGGGCCGCCCTGGTTCGTCCAGGGCACTTCCGGTGTCGCTCACGAGGGGTCAGAAGGCTGGCGTGGTCAGGTAGTCGCCGTGCTCCAGGTCTTCGAGCAGTGTCGGATGCGTGGGTGACCAGTCGAGCAGTTCCTGGGTGTACGCACTGGAGGCTGGGCCGTCGATGCCGTAGACGGTGGCCATGAACGGGCTTACGAAGTGCGTGGCAGCCTCCTCCGGGGCCAATGAGGCCGTGGGCAGGTCCAGGCCCTGGGCGATCGTCTCTGCGATGCTCTTCAGGGTGACGCCGTTTTCGGCAACTCCGTGCAGCACGCTGCCTGCAGGTGCCTTCTCCAAGGCCAGGCGGAACAGGACCGCGGCGTCGCGCCGGTGCACCGCGGGCCACCTGTTGGTGCCGTCGCCAACATAGGCCGAGACTCCGGTCTTGCGTGCGGTGGCGATGAGCATGGGGATGAAACCGTGGTCTTCGGGACCGTGGACGGTGGGAGCAAGCCGGACCACACTCCCGCGTACGCCCCGGTCGGCAAACCTCAGACAGGCTCGCTCCCCCGCGATCCGGAAGGCGGCGATCCCGGCCGGGTCGGGCTCGTCGTGCTCGGTGCTTTCCGGCCGGCGGACATGACCAGCGTGCCCGAGGTGACCACGAACGGCCCTGGAGCTGTACCAGGAGCGCGGGTTCGACCAGACCACGACGGCTGAGATCGCCGCCCGGGCCGGCGTCAACGAGCGCACGTTCTTCCGGCACTTCCCGGACAAGCGGGAGGTGCTCTTCGACCGCGAAGCCGACCTGCGCGACGCGTTGACGCAGGCGGTGGCCGAAGCGCCCGATGGTCTCCAGCCGCTTGAGACGCTGCTCTGGGCCTTCCCCAAGGCCGGACGGATCCTTGAGGACAACCGCCCGTTCTCCGAACCGCGACGGGCGATCATCGCGGCGACACCAGCACTCCGCGAACGCGACTTGGCCAAGGCCGCCGCACTCACCGAAGCAGTAACTCAGGCGCTGCGGCGGCGCGGTGTCGCCGACCGGCTGGCCAGCCTGGCCGCTCAGACCGGCTGGGCAGCCTTCCAGCACGCCGCCCAAGCCTGGATCGACGACCCTTCACAGAGTCTGGCCGCGCATCTCCTCCAAGCTTTCGACGATCTGCGCGCCCTCTCCGGAACCCGCCCCACCACTGCAGGCACGGCGTGAGGGTCTAGTGCTGTCAAGTAGGAGGACAGGTCAGCAACTTAAAGGGCTTGAAGGCACGTTAGGCGTGTTCTGCGGTCCCCTGGTGGCCGGTGTCCTAAGGAGGCGTGAGCGATTGCCATCACGGGCTGGCCGCCTCAAGCAAGGGCCGACGCTGTCAGCGGCTGCTGGTCGGGATACCGCATGGCTGCCGACCGCCCGTCCATGTCCCGACGGTTCCGGGAACTGATCCATCGTCACCCATCTGGGCTGGCAGGGGCACGGCTCCGCAGGCCAGCTTCTGGGCCCAGCAGGTCACACACCCGCCCGCGATGCCTGTCGTCGGCGCTGGCTGGTCTTCCTCGGTGCCGTACTGGGTGGGGTGCTCCGGTGGGCGTGGTGACGGGTGAGGGCGGCCAGGGCGGCGATGGTGATGCCGCAGCCGGTGATGATCCACCAGGCGGGGCGGCTCGCGTGGTCGAACGTGGCGGCGGCGTAGTTGGCGGCGGGGAGGGTGGCGCCGGTGACGGCGACGCCGAGGGCGCTGCCGAGCTGGCGGCTGGTGGTGGTGATGGCGGAGGCCACGCCGGCCTGGGCGCGAGGCATGCCGGAGACGGCGGTGTGGGTGATGGGGGCGTTGACGAGCCCGAAGCCGATGCCGAAGAGGAGGTAGCAGGCCAGCAGTAGCGGGGTGTGCCGCTGGGCGCCGAGGAGGGCCAGGAGTCCGGCGAGGGTGGTGGCGGTGCCGGAGAGCAGCAGGGGCAGGTGCGGGCCGCGGGTGGCGGTGAGGTGTCCGGCCAGGGGCGGGCAGGCGATGGTCATGGCGGCCATCGGCAGCAGGTAGAGGCCGGCCTGCCAGGCGTCCAGGCCGCGGGCGTCCTGGAGGTCGAGGGCGGCGAGGAAGAGGAAGCCGCTCAGGGCGGCGAAGGCGCACACCGCGCTGAGGGCGGACGCGGTGAACGGGGGCTGCCGGAAGAAGCGCAGTTCGATCAGTGGCTCGTGCTGGGCGAGCTCGACGATGATGAGTGCGGGCAGTGCCACGGCGGCGGTGATGGTGCAGACCAGCACCTGGGTGGAGGTCCAGCCCGTGGTCGGGCCCTGGATGATGGCGTAGGTGATGGTGGTGAGCAGCACGATGACCAGCAGTTGGCCGACCGTGTCGAGGCGGCGGGGCTGCGGGGCGCGGGATTCGGGCACCTGGCCGGTGAGGACCAGCGCGAGGAGTCCGACGGGCAGGTTGATCAGGAAGATCCAGCGCCAGCCGGCGGTGTCGACCAGTAGCCCGCCGAGCAGGGGGCCGACGGCCATGGTGATGCCCTGGACCGCGCTCCAGGCGCCGATGGCGCGGGCGCGTTCGCGGCGGTCGGTGAACACGTTGGTGATGATGGCCATGGCGACGGGGGTGAGCATGCAGCCACCGACGGCCTGGAGGGCGCGGAAGGCGATCAGCCAGCCGAGGGTGGGGGCGAGGGAGCACAGCAGGGAGGCGGTGGTGAACAGGGCGAGGCCGGTGCGGAAGACGCGGCGGCGGCCTATGCGGTCGCCGGTCGAACCGGCGAGCAGCAGCAGGGCTGAGAGGACGACGAGGTAGGCGTCGATGGTCCACTGCAGTCCGGCGGTGGAGGCGCCGAAGTCGTGCTGGATGGCCGGCAGTGCGGTGTTCAGGGCGGTGTTGTCGAGGCTGACGAGGAACAGGGCTGAGCAGCACACGGCAAGGACCAGCAGTCTCCGATTCGGGGACGGCTCGGGCATGGCACCACCTTGGGGAACGGGTTCGGGGCAGGTTGCGGGATCGAACGGGGAACAGCGGCGGTACACCGGCCCCGGGTCGGAAGGGGTAGGGCCGGTGCACCGCCGGGGTTCGTCAGCGCAGGAGTTGACCGGTGGCTGCGAGGCGGTCGAGCACTTCGCGGACGGTGGCGCTGGCGCGGGGGCGGTCGCCGTGGGTGAGATAGGCGATCTCGGTGATCTCCCCGCGCGGTGTCGGTATGCCGGTGTGGTCGGCGGTGCAGCAGACGGTGCGGACCAGGGTTCCGGCGGGCTTGTTGTCGGCTGGGGCCTCCACCGTCAACAGGGGTGTGATGGTGGAGGCGTCCAGGATGATGCCGAGTTCCTCGCGGATTTCGCGGGCCAGGGTCTGCTCGATGCTCTCGCCGGGTTCGGGCTTGCCACCGGGCAGGTAGAACAGGTCGCGGCCGCGGGTGCGGGCGGCCAGGAGCCGGCCCTCGTCCAGGCGGACCCAGGCCGCTTTCTCGATCACCTGGGTCATCCGGCGGTGGGGACGCCCGCCACCCGGCGCTCGCCGCCGTTGCGCTCCTGCCAGAAGCGGTACACCTCGACGGCGTCCTCGCGCGCCTCGTAGCGCATCGGCAGTCGACGGTCCTGCCAGGGCTTGGCGAACTCGTCGTAGAAGGTGTCGAGTTCGAAGTACTTGCGGTCGTCGACGTAGTGGGGCTCGTAGGCGTCGCGGGTGGTGAGGAAGACGACCTCGTCCGGGGAGCAGTAGTACAGCGAGCCCAGGCACATCGGGCAGGGGTGGGCCAGGACGTAGATGGTGGTGCCGGTCAGGTGCTCGGTGCCCAGCTTGGTGCAGGCCTCGCGGATGGCGAGGATCTCCGCGTGGGCGGTGGGGTCGTTGGTCTGGGCGACCTTGTTGGGGCTTTCGGCCAGGATCTCGCCGTCCTTGACGATGACGGTGGCGAACGGGCGGCCGCCCTCGGCGACGTTCTGGCGGGCGATGTCGATGGTGCGCTGGACGAAGTCCATGGAGATCCTCCAAAGCTGGAAGGGGTGGGCGAGGCCGTCGGCAGGAGGCTTCGCGGGGTTCGGGGAACGGGCGGGGTGGGCCGGAAGGTTGCTCCGGCCCAGCCCCTTTGCCGCCCGTCTGTGACGCCGTTTCGGTGTCGGCAGGGATCAGAAGGGCTTGGTCGGCAGGTACTTGCCGTCCAGGGTGATGACGGCGCGCTCGCCGCCCTCGGGGTCGGCGACCTTCTTCACGTCGAGCTTGAAGTTGATCGCGGAGATGATGCCGTCACCGAACTCCTCGTGGACCAGGGCCTTGAGGGTCGTGCCGTAGACCTGGAGCATCTCGTAGAAGCGGTACATGGTCGGGTCGGTCGGGATCCGGTTCGGCATCGATCCACGGACCGGGATGGTCTGCAGCACCATCGCTGCGTCCTCATCCAGGCCCAGCAGCTCGACAACGGCCTTGGCGGACTTCTCCGGCAGCGGGTGCTGGCCGAGGACGGCGGCGGTGGTGAAGGCCACCGACAGGCCGGAGGCCTCCGCGATCTGCTTCCAGGAGAGGTTCTTTCGGTTCTTGGCCTCCACCGCAGCGGCGGCCAGGGCCTCACGAGCGGTCTGTTCGAACTGGGCGTGCACCATGATCAGTACGTCCTTCTCTAGATGGATCACTTCACCGGCAGGAGGTGCGGTGAAGTGGCGGGTGGGTGGGGTGGATACGGGGTTCCCGGCGCGCTGTCGGTGTCGCGGGCGGGGAACCGGAGCCGGGTGGGTCAGGCCGCGAGCGCGGGGCCGGCGGTCAGGTCCTCGACGTGGCCGGTGGGAATGTCGTAGACCCAGCCGTGCAGGGCGACCTTCCCCTCCGCCAGGGCCTTGGCGACCGAGGGGTGGGTGGCCAGGTTCGCCAACTGCGCGAGCACGTTCTGCCGCACCAGGGCGGGGACGTCACCGTCGGCGGCGGTGCGGGCCTGGGAGGCGTCCGCGTGCCGTAGCCAGGCGGCGACCGCCGGGGCGCCGCTGAGGTCGTGGCCCTGGGCGAGTGCGGTCATCGCGCCGCACGCGGAGTGGCCGCAGACCACGATGTCCTTCACGCCCAGCGCGGCGACCGCGTACTCGATGCTCGCCGCCACCCCGTCGGCTTCGGGACTGTAGGCGGGCACCAGGTTGCCGGCGGTGCGGATGACGAACAGGTCACCCGGCTCGGTGCCGGTGATCAGTTCGGGGACGACGCGGGCATCGGAGCAGCTGATGAACAGAGTGTGCGGCGTGTGATGTGTGGCCAGATGGGCGAAGAGCTCCGCCTTGGTCGGGAAGACGTCCCGCTGGAAACGGGTGACGCCTTCGGCGAGGTCCTGCATGGTCACTCCCTTCGGGTGGTGATCGGCCCCTGTGGGCTGGTGAGATCAACCATGCATGAGCTGCACCTATAGTGTCCAAGAGTTGCTGACCATAAAAGCCATTGCTCGCATCTATAGTTATCTCCATGGCTGTTCTCGAACTGCGCCACCTGCGCTATCTGCTCGCCGTGGCCGAACACGGCAACTTCACCCGCGCCGCCGAGGAGCTGCACATCTCCCAGCCGACGCTCTCCCAGCAGATCAAGCAGCTGGAGCGGACCCTGGGCGTACAACTGCTGGACCGCACCGGCCGCACAGTACGACTCACCGACGCCGGCGCCGTCTACACCGACCACGCGCGGCGCGCACTGCGTGACCTGGCCGCCGCCGAACGCGCCGTCCACGACGTCCAGGACCTCTCCCGCGGCCACCTGCGCCTGGGCGCCACCCCCACCTTCACCGCCTACCTGATCGGCCCGCTCACCGCCGAACTCCATGCCCGTCACCCCGGCGTCAGCCTCACCCTGGCGGAGGCGACCCAGGACCGCATCGAAGCGGCCCTGCTCGCCGACGACCTCGACCTCGGCATCGCCTTCGCCGGCCCCCACCAGCCCGGCATCACCGCCACCGCCCTGTTCACCGAGACCCTCAGCCTCGTCACCGGCGCCCCGCGCGCCCAAGCGAAGTCCAGACCCCTACCGGTCCACGCCCTCAAGGACGAGCAACTCGCCCTACTCAGCGGCGACTTCGCCACCCGCAGCCACATCGACGCCTACTTCACCCACCACCGGGCCACCCCCCGCATCGCAGTCGAGGCCAACTCCATCCAGGCCCTCACCGAGATCGTCCAACGCACCCCGCTCGCCACCGTCCTGCCCGACGCCATCACCCACGACCACCCACACCTCACCCCCGTCCCCCTCGACCCGCCCCTGCCCACCCGCACCGTCACCCTCCTGCACCGCGAAGGCGCCTACCAAAGCGCCGCCACCCACGCCTTCATCGACCTCACCCGCGACCTCGTCCACACCCGCGGCTACACCCCGGCCCCCTGAGGACACCGCAGTTCGGTCGACGTCCCTACAGCCCGCGGACGACGCCCATGGGCGTCTCCCGCCACCACCGGCCCGAGCACGGCGGAGCCGGGCACCGGCATCCCGACGAGCCGACCGCTGGAAGGTCACGCAGCAGTCCCGGTCCTCACGGTGCAGCGCTGTCAGCAGAGCGGCGTGCAGGCGCGACCAGGCGCCGGCCTCGCTCCAATCCCGAAGCCGACACCACGCCGTCCCCCGGAGCAGCCGACAGTCTCGGCGGGGACATCGCGCCAGGCGACACCGGTCCGCAGCACGTACACGATCCCCGCAAGCGCCGTCCGGTCAGGCACGCGAAGCCACCCTGGGTAACGGTGACGCCGCTCGGCAGCAACGGAGCCACCCGCTCCCACAGGCCATCCGGAACAACATCAGCACGCACCTGGACACCCTGCCGACCAAGATCGTCGAACACAGGGCCAGGGGCCCAACTCATTGTGAAACAATCAGTTATTGGGTGGAGATCTGCTGCTGAAGCTGTGACAGTTTCCGCCCGTGACCAATGTGAGGATCTCTGACGTCCAGTCGACCGTGGCCTCAGCGATAGGGGGGCAGGTCGTGGCAACCCGGCAGGTCGCCGGATCGATCACCAATCAGGACTTCGCGGTCGATTTCGGGGACGGCCGTCGCGTGCTGTGGAAGACGGGCCCGCCCGCCGAGCTCGCAGCCGAGGCCAGGGCCCTGGCCTGGGCGTCGGCAGAGGGAGTGCCCGTTCCCGCCCTATTGACCTACGAACCGCACCCCGGCCCAACGCAGCCTCCCTTCATCATCCTTGAGTGGCTTCCCAGCCAGCCGCCGCCAAGCCGGGAGGCGTTGGGCATGGCCGGCCGAGCGCTCCGGGCGCTCCACGCACGCAAGGTCCCGGGGTACGGCCCTCTTCAGATATCCGGGAACGAGGCGACCTCACCAGAAGCGGGCCGAGGCCGATACAGCAGCTGGAGTGAGTTCATCGCCGCCGTCCTGAACGACGGTGACTACCTGGTCACCGTGGACCTCCTCAGTCGCGGCCAACGCTCCGCCATCCGCGACCAGTGCGGTGCTGTCGCCTACTCGTCCTGGACCCGGCAACCAGGTGTTCTCCTCCATGGCGACCTCAAACCCGAACACATCCTGTCCACCGGCCCTCAACTGCACGGCATCATCGACTGGGGTGACGCGTTTGTCGGTGACCCGGCGTGGGACCTGGCCCGCGCCTCCATGATGGACATGAGCTCCTTCGACCAACTGCTGGACGGCTACGAACCGCCGCGCCCGGTGGATTCTCGACTGCTGGCGGCCTACCGCGTCCTTTGGAACGTCCGCAGCCTTGCGGGCGAGCATCGGGCGGGTGGGGACTGGTTTGCCGTCTATCGGCAACGGATAGAACGCGACCTGGACTGGTTGGCCAGCGAACGCTGACGCAGCGGCAGGCAGGTGGCAGTCGGGCGCTGGGCGATACCTTCAACGCCTCCCAGATCAAGCAGTTCGACAGCCGGGAAATCCCCGGCAGCAGCGCCCGGTTGGCCACCAGCGACACCAGCGCCCGGTCGCGCCCGCGGCCCCTCCCGCGACGGCCACATCCGCGCCGCCAGGAACTTCCGCAGCTCGCCCTCGCCCGCGGTGAAGTCCCGGTACCCGTAGGCGTCGCGAACCTCCCTCGTGTGCTCGTACGCCGTGTTCGGTCGGGCCACGTACTCGCCGAACAGCCCCGGCGCGACATCGAGTTGTCCGGTGACGAACGCCGCCGTCGAGGCCGGGGCCGCCGTCGGGTTCTCCGTCAGGAAGGTGCCGAGCATCCGTGCGGTGCCCCACTGCACCGCTCACCGCAGCCTCGTGGCCGGACGGCGCTCCGCCTCGCCAGCTCCCGAGCCTTCGTCTCCAGGCGGAAGATCTGTACCGGCTCGCCCGGCGACGGCTCGGTGGCGAACTGACCGTAGCGTGCCTCTTGTTCAACAGACAGGTACTCAACAGGCATGCCGAGGGCCGTAAGGCTTCTGACCAACAGAAAGTTGTCCGTCGCCGAATCGGAAGCCCGATCACCGCGCTACCGCCAAAACGGTTCAACTACCCGGTCCCAGACGGACGTCACGTGCAGGGCTACCTGCGGTCGGTGAAGTCGGATCACGGCGACGCTTCATCGCGATCCAGCCCGTCGAGGGAAGCAGGCCCCAAGCGTCGCGGGCCCCGACATCGTCCGGAAGGTCCCGGCTGGAAGTGATCGTCGCCGTCCGGCCAAGGTTGGCCCAAAAGATCAACTCGATTGCCGGAAAAGCATTCGAGCCGCGAAGGTGACGCTCGCTAAAGATTCGCCGAGGGTTATGTTTTGCGATTACCGCGGAGGGGAAGTTCACCCGCTCGACGAGCACCCTGGGCCGATGAGACACCTCTCCGAGCTGGTAACACACCTCCCCCGAATTAAGCCGGCAGCGATTGTACGAATGGCGGCCGATTCGAAACGGAGGTGGCGATAAACGTGCGTTGACAGCGAGTTGACCGCCTTGCTTGACTTGCGTCTGCCGCCGCCGGACAAGGCGTCTGGCCAACATTTCGAAGTGCAGGTGCAAGCGCGGGCGTAGGGGGCTGGAGCAGTGCCGAAAGAGCTGGGATTGGTGGGCGGGTTCCGAGGGCATCCAAAAGTTCATCGCCCCGGGTGGGGGTTTTCCGGCGCCCCGCGGTAGCTTTCTCGGCCTTCTCGGTGCGTAATGCGCCAGCCGTACCGGCCGCGCCAGCGCACCAAGGGTTCATTTTTCATCTTCCTTTCCGGGGGTCCGCCCGTCTGCGGCCGATATCGGTCCAAGTGCTGCCGCCTCGTGCCGAGCACTCCTGCCGTCATGTGGTGCAGCTCCCCGGAGAGGTCGTCGTTGAGGGAGAAATGATGCAAGTCAGAAGCCTCAAAGATGTCATGGGGACCGAGCGCGACGTTGACTGGGGAAACGGCCGGAGCTACCGGCTGCTCGTCGACAGCGACGGGGTGGGCTACAGCGTGTGCCACACGGTGGTGAAAGCGGGGACCTCGTCACTGCTGCAGTACATGAATCACTTGGAAGCCTGTTACTGCGTGGCGGGCGAGGGTGAGGTCGAGGACATGGACGGAAACGTCTATCCGATCCGGCCCGGCGATATCTACGTCCTGGACAAGCACGACCAGCACTACCTTCGCGGCGGCCGCGACTGCGACCTGGTGCTGGTCAGTGTCTTCACCCCGGCCTTGAAGGGGACGGAGCGGCACGATCTCGTGGCGCCCGGGGCGTCCAGTTACTGATCCGTGCTTCCCTGCCGCCCTTTTCCGGACCCGGCACGGCATCCCAGCGCAGCGATCCTAAAACGAGGAGTGACATGGCAACGTCTCGTGTTTCGGCGACCGTCAATCTAACCGGCGTCAACGTGTTCGTCGGTGGGCCGATCCAGCACGCGATCGAGACCGACGGATTCTACTCACCGCTCCAACGGGCTCTGCACGGCATCATCGAAGCGGTCAAGGAGGCCAACGGCACCGTGTTCTCGGCCCATGTCGCCGAGAAGTTCGGAGCCGACACTCCGCTGTTCTCCCCCCGGCAGGTCTCGGTCCGCGACTTCGACTGGATGCAGCGGTGCGACGTCTTCGTCCCGGTGCTGCCGGTGCGGGACGACACCCTGCTGCGGACAGATGGGACCCACGTCGAACTGGGCTGGGCGTCCGCGCTGGGCAAGCCCATCAAGATGGTGACCCAGCAGCCCGTGGTCGATAGCGCCAGCCACCTCCTGCGCGGGCTGCCGGCCATCGCCGACGTCGCACTGTTCGACGTCCACGAGGTGGCTGAGAGCCCGGCGGAGCTGCTGGAGTCCGTCGCGCAGGCTGCCCGCCCCACCGTGGGAGCCGCCTCGTGACGGACCCCACCACCCCGGACCCGGAAGCGGCCGACACCGCGACCGCGCGGACCGCGGCGTCCGTGCTCGGCCTGGCGCTGACCTCTCCGATCGTGGTCGGTTCCGGGCTGCTCACCGATCAGGAACGCAACATCCGGCGACTGTTGACGGCCGGTGCGGGTGCGGTGGTGACCAAGACGATTCACCCCACCCCGCCCCGTTCGGGCAACGAGCGACTGTCCCGACTGCCCACCGGCATGCTCAACAGCACCATGTACTCGCACCGGAGCGTCGAGGAATGGTGCCGGATGCTCCGCGGCTTCGCCCGCGACGGCCTCCCGGTGATCGCCTCCGTGCACGCCGACACCCCCGACGAACTCGGCGCGTTGGCCGAGCGTGTCACCGACGCCGGCTGCCGGGCCCTCGAACTGGGCATCTCGTGCCTGAACGAGGAGGGGGGCCTGGGCGACACCCCCCAGCGCGTCGCCGCCTACACCTCGGCGGTACGCGCCCGGACCTCGCTGCCCTTCAGCGTGAAACTCGCGGCCGGCGAGGGCACCCGGGAACGTGCCGTCGCGGCCGTCGACGCCGGCGCCGACGCGATCACCCTGAGCGACACCATCGCCGGCCTGGCCGTCGACGTGGACACCGGGAAGATCGAACTGGGCGGCGTCTACGGCTACTCCGGCCCCGGCATCAAGCCCCTCGTCCTCGCCGAGATCTACGCCCTGCGCCAAGAGGGCATGACGGTGCCGATCCTGGGCAGCGGCGGCGTCCAGGAGGCCCGCGACGTCATCGAATACCTCAGCGTGGGGGCCGACGCCGTCCAGGTCTACACGGCGCTGCACAAGAACATGCACGAGTCCTTCGACGCCATCCGGCGCGGCACAGAGGCATGGCTGAGCGCTCACCGCACCTCGGTCGAGGAGTTGGTGGGCCGCAGCCTTGAGCAGGGGGAGGGGACATGCGCGAGCGTGCGCTGAACGTGCGCCACTACGGCGACCTGACCAGTTCCGAGGTGACCGAGGCGGTGGCGGGCGCCACGCTGGTCTGGCCGATCGGTGGGCTGGAACAGCACGGACCGCATCTGCCGCTGTCCGTCGACCTCGACATCCCGCAGGCGCTGGCGGCCGAGATCGCCGCGGCGACCGACGGGTTGCTGCTGCCCGCCCTGCCGATCTCGGCGCGCTCGCTGCCGCAGAGCGGTGGCGGGCTGCACTTCCCGGGCACGGTGTACCTGCGCGGCACCAGCATGATCCACACCGTCACGGACTGTCTGACCGCTCTGGCCCGGCTCCGGCCCGGTCGACTGATCGTCGTCAACGGGCACTTCGAGAACGAGGCACTGCTCTTCGAGGCGATCGACGGCTGCCGGCCGTCCGCGACCTTCCCCGACACCGAGATCCTGGCGTTCAGCTGGTGGAGCCTGGTGCGGGACGGCTGGGTCGCCGAGCACCTCCCCGCGTTCCCGGGCTGGCACGCGGAGCACGCCGGCGTCACGGAGACCGCCCTGATGATGTATCTGCGGCCGGAGGTCGTGCGCCCCGAGCGCCCCGGACACGACACCCCGCCCCGGGCCGGGGTGTACGTCCACCCGCTGGACGTGAAGCGGATGTCGAACGCGGGGGTCCTTTCCTCAACCGCCGGTGCCTCCGCGGAACTTGGCGAGCAGTTGTTCTGGCACGTGGTGGACGGCGCCTGCGACATGGTGCGTTCGGGATACGGGGTGCGACGTGACTGACACCACGACAGCAACAGGAGTGCGCGGCATGCACGAGCCCGACGGCGCTCTCCCCACGGTCGTCGTCTGCAACGCCGTGGACACCCTGCGCGGCATCGCCGAGCGCGCCGACAGCCCTGGCG
Organism: Streptomyces sp. NPDC090442; assembly: GCF_044769405.1. NCBI lineage: Bacteria > Bacillati > Actinomycetota > Actinomycetes > Kitasatosporales > Streptomycetaceae > Streptomyces > Streptomyces sp. NPDC090442. The sequence goes on along the minus strand of NZ_JBIVXW010000004.1, from coordinate 196,072 downwards.
CGGCCGAGGAGATCCTCGCGGAGTGCTTCGCCCAGCAGGACCAGTCCCTCTTCTGGGGTCCCGACCGCAAACTCCTCATCACCTCCCGACCGATCCGCGAACTCGCCTGGCAGACGCGGTTCCTGGGGCTGCCGGACTTCGTCAACCTCAGCCCCGCGTCCGACTCGGGATCCCTGTTCGCCGACCTCATGGCCGACGACCAACTGGTGGCCGCCCTGCTGGATCACATCGGCCCCGGCCGCCGCTTCCGACTCATCCCGCACACCACGACGCCCGACCTGTGGGCCTTCGCCGACCTGCTGCGGCAGAAGTACGGCGTGATCGCCGAACTCCCGGAAAGCTGCCGGGAACAGGAGTTGCGCGACTACCTGGACACCAAGAGCGGGCTGCGGTCCCTGGTCGACGAGGCCGGGCTGGCCCGGCCGTCCTGCCGGGTGGCGCAGGGAACGCACTGCGCCGACCGGGACGAGGCCCGCGCCGCGGTCGTCCGCCTGCTCGGCGCCGGTACGCCCTGCATCGTCAAGGCCGACAAGGGCGAGGCCAGCGTCGGACTGCTGATCTTCCGTCCTGGCGACGACGAGGACGCGGTGGCACGGGCCCTTGAGGAGAGCACGTTCTACGGGAGCGACACCATCGTCGTCGAGGAGTACATCGACGGCGAGGACATCGTCTTCCCCTCGGTCGAGTACGTGGTCCCCGAGGACCCGACCAGCGAGCCCGTCCTCACCCATGTCTGCGAGATGCTCTTCGACGGCGCGACCCGGCTGCGGGGCAACGTCACCTGCCGTTCGCTGAACGCAGCGGCGTGGTACGCACCGTTCGTCGAGGGCAGCCGGGCGGTCGCGGAGGAACTTCAGCGCCGCGGCTACCGGGGCCACTTCGGCATCGACGCGGTCGCCCGGGGCGGGGAGGTCTTCATGCTGGACCTCAACGCGCGGCGCACGGGATCGACCCACGTCCACGACTTCGGGGTGCGCTTCTTCGGCCCCGACTACCTGCGCCACCGCACCGTGGGCAACTACGATTTCTACGGCCTGCCCAAGGACGCATCGCTCGACGACGTCCTGCACCGGCTGGGCCCGTTGGTCCGTCCTCCCGGACGGGCCGACAGCGGCGTCGTACCCTGCGAACTGACCGGACTCGACACCGGCCGGCTCAGTTGCCTGATCTACGCGCCGTCCATGGAAGTCTTCCACCATCTGACCCAACGGGTCCACGACACCATCCAACAAGGTTGATGCAGCAGTGAGTTCAGGCACGACGACGGCGAAGGGTAACCGCTGGCTGATCCTGGCGGTGGTGGCGGGATGCTTCCTGCCGGTGGCGGCCGACGCGACCATTTTGAACGTGGCGGTCCCCACCCTGACCCAGACACTGGGGGCCTCGGCACGCGAAGTGCTGTGGATCGCCGACATCTACCCCTTGATGATGGTGGGCCTGGTGCTGGTCACCGGCCCGCTCGGCGACCGCATCGGACACAAACGGCTGCTGCTGATCGGGCTCGCGGTCTTCGCCGTCGCGTCCCTGGCCTGCGCGGGGGCCCCGTCCCCGATCGCCCTGATCGCCGCCCGGGCGGCGCTGGCCACCGGCGCCTCCATGATCATCCCGGCCACCCTGGCGATCATCCGTCAGGTCTTCGACAACGACCGGGAACGCGCCGTCGCCATCGGCGTGTGGAGCGCGGTCGCCGCGGGCGGCGCCGCGGTGGGGCCGGTGGCCGGTGGCCTGCTGCTGGAACACTTCTGGTGGGGAGCGGTCTTCCTCATCAACCTCCCGCTGGCCGCGGCGTCCGTCCTGCTGGTCTCGACACTGCTGGCCAACCGGCCGGCCCAGGAGAAGGAACCCTGGGAACCGCTCTCACCGGTCCTGGGCATCGTCGCAGGCGTCGGCCTGGTCTACGCCGTCAAGGCCGCCACGCATCGCGGCACCTCGTGGTGGGAGGCGGCGGTATCGGGCGCGGTCGGGCTGGTGGCCCTGGTGTGGTTCATCCGGCGCCAACTCAGCTCCTCCAGCCCGATGTTGGACCTCTCCCTCTTCCATGCGAGGTCCTTCCGGGCCGGCACCCTCGCGGCCACCGTGCCGGTCCTGGTCCTCGTCGGCTTCGAGCTGCAACTCGCCCAGGACCTCCAGTACGTGCTGGGCATGTCCCCGCGCGAGGCCGGGCTGTTCCTGCTCCCGATGCCGCTGGCGGCGTTCGCCGCCGGACCGCTCGCCGGGTTCCTCGTCTCCTGGCACGGGCTGCGCCTGGTCATTCCCGCCGGACTGGCGGTCGCCGCCTGCGGTTACGTGGGCGTCTTCGCCTCGGCCGGCCAGCACAGCTCCGTTCTCCTGACGGTCTCGCTGGTCCTCATCGGCGCAGGGCACGGGACCGTCCAGACCGTCGCCTCCGACGCGATCATGACCGGCGCCCCGCCCGAACAGGCGGGCGCCGCGGCCTCCATCGAGTCCGTCACCTACGAGGTCGGCGCCGGACTCGGCATCGCCCTGCTGGGCAGCCTCATGGCCGGCCTGTACTCGCGGAACTTCACCCCGCCCCCCGCGGCGGGCGCCCATGTCCCCGCCGCGGCGTCGGACTCCATCGGCGAGGCGGTGTCCGCGGCCGACCACCTGCCCGGCCCCGCCGCGCGGGCAGTCGTCTCCGCCGCGAAGGACGCCTTCACCACGGGCTATCGCATCACGGCGGTCGTGGCGGCCGTGATCGTCACCGCCGTCGCGGTGAGCATCGCCGTGGCCCTGCGCCACGGGGACCCGCCCCCCGCCGAACCGGACTCGGACACCGCCCGCAAGACCGAAGCGAGCCACGGCCCGGCGTAACCACAGCGGCCAACGGTTCACAGCGGCCAGCAGAGAGGCCCACATCGCATCGGCCCCGTCTCGACATCTGGTGTCGAGACGGGGCCGATGCGATGTGGTGTCGGGGGCGGAAGAAGGCCGTTGAACAAGCCCTCCGTCACTCAGGACCTGGCTTGTTGGTCGGGATGAGGGCGAAGCGGAGTGTGGTGTGGTCGATGGTGTGTGGGAGCGGCACCGAGGGGGTGAGGGAGCTGCGGGAGAGCAACAGGTGGGCGTTGTGGTCGCGGAGGAGGGTGGCGAGGAGGGTTGCGGTGGTGAACAGGACGATGTCCTGCCCGGGGCACTCCGCTGGGCCGTGGCTGAAGGGAGCCAGCGACCAGTTGTCCTTGTTGCGGCCGTCCAGCCAGGCGTCGGGGTCGAACCGGTCGGCGTGTGGGAGGTGTTGGGCGTCGCGGTGGAAGAAGGAGCTGTAGAAGACGACCCCGGTGTCCACCGGGCTGGTGGTGCCGTTGTGCCAGGTGATCTCCGCGGTGGTGTCGCGCAGGATGGCCACGGAGGTGGGCCACAGGCGCAGCGACTCCAGGACGCAGGCCCGGAGGAGCGGCAGTGTGTCGGCGGTGGCCGGCTGGTTGGCGTCCGTGCCGGAGAGTTCCGCGTGTACCCGGTCGGCGTGGCCGGGGTGGACGGCCAGGAGGGCGAGGGCGCTGTACGTGGCGATGGATGCGGCGTCGAAGGCGAAGAGCCAGTGCGGGATCTGTCCCGCGGCGTTGGCCGCTTCGGAACAGCGGGTGTCGGCGACCAGGGCGGCGAGGCTGTCGGGCTCGGCGCGGTCCACGTAGGAGGCTACGCGGGCGAGGAACTCCTCGCGGATGGCCTTCTTCGGTTTGCGGAAGTTGAGCCAGTTGCCGTCCGTGCGCAGGGTGTTCAGGAGTGCGGTGAGGTGGTGGTCGTCGCGGGCGGCGTCGCCGAGCACGACGCGGCGGATGATCCGCCAGAAGGCGGCGGAGAAGGAGTCCCAGTCCAGGGCCTGGCCCGAGCCGTGATGGAGGTTCAGCAGGGATCGGGCCTCTTCCCGGATGCGGGGCGTGAGGGCGGGGAAGAGCCGGTGGGCCGGAGTTCCCCAGTCGAGGACCGCCTCGTTGAAGGTGCGGCGCTCGGGGCGGCTCTCGCCAGGGGAGATGAGGACGCCGTCAGGCTCGAAGTGGCGCAGGCAGCCGACCTTTTCCCGGTTGGCGGAGGTGAGGGGCGCGGGCGTGGCGGTGAACAGGTGTCGGGCGTCCTGCGGGGAGAGGAGCACCAACACCCGACGCCCCGGGATGCTGACCGAGAGCGGGCCCTCGCCGTGCCGTCGGCGGAGACGCGTGAGGGTGCGGTTGGCCATGCGGTTGGTGTCGAGCCTGGCGGCCAGGCGGACCATACGGGAGCGCCGCAGGATCGGCCCCTGAGCCACGGTGGGGATGAGGACGGTGGCGCCCAGCAGCACCGTATCCAGAGTTGATGCCCGTGCGGGTGGCCGCTGTTGCATGAGCTGTCCTTTCGAGGTCGCGTGTGGCCTGACCAGCCTGGTGAGGAGGTCGAGTTCGCGATACGGGTGGTCTTGATCGAAGTGCGGGTGGGGGGTGTTTCTGGCGGCCTTGCCGGAACGTTCAGCAGTCGGCGTGCGATGCGGCGGGGCGGAAGGTTCGGATGTTTGGAGGGGGAGGTCGGTGTCTACGGTCGCGGCTCGGCAGCTGCGGGCTGGTCGTTGTGCAGCCCGAGGCGCAGGTGCAGCGTCGTGGTGAGGCCGTCGATGGTGCGGTTGCTGTGCAGAAGCTCCATCGGGGGGATGTCGATGTCGAACTGGTGGCGCATCGACGTCAGGAGTTCGGTGGCCATGAGGGAGTCGATGCCGTACTCGTCCAGCTTGCGATGGGGGTCCAGGGTGGTCGGGTCCATCTGCACGACTTTGGCCAGCAGTTGGGTGACGGTGTCCTGCAGCGCGACGCGGGCCTCTTCCGGGGGCAGGGCAGCCAGTTCAGCAAACATCTCTTCGCGGGATGCGAAGCCCCTCTCGCCGTACTCGGGCAGCAGCAGGGTGTATCGCGGACCGTTGAGGGTGGAGAGGACAGCACGGACCTTGCCCCAGTTGTAGCGGCCCACGCCGGCCACCGGCGTGTCGCGCGTGAGCAGGTCGTCGGCTGCGGCGAACGCGTCGCACAGGCGGAGGGGTTCCATGCCGATGGCGGCGAGTTGGGCGGTCAGGTCGTTGCGGATGACGTATCCGGTTTCGCCGAGCGCTCCCCAGGCGATGGCCTGAGCTGGGAGCCCGGCTGCACGCCGCTGACGTACCAGGGCTTCGAGGAAGAGGTTGCCTGCGACGTATGGGGCCTGGTGCAGGTTACCGAAGCATGCAGCTGCCGAGGAGATCAGCAGGAACAGGTCGAGCCGCCGGTCGCGGGTGAGCCCGTCCATCACCATTGCACCGCCTGCCTTTGGGGCCAGTGCGGCGGCGAAGCGCTCTTCGGAGAGTTCGCTCATGGGCGCATCGTCGAGGTGCATGGCGCAGTGCACCACGCCGCGCAGCGGATGTCCGCCGGCGTCGATGCTGTCGAGCAAGGCGGACATGCTCGGCGCATCGGTGCAGTCGATGGCATGTGTGGTGACCTGGATTCCGCGGCGGGTCAGCGCGTCGAGCAGTGCGGGGGCCTCGGGGGCGGCGGCGCCGCGCCGGCTTGCGAGGGCAAGGTGGCGGGCTCCGCGGTCGGCGAGCCAGTGTGTGGTGGCTGCCCCGAAACCGCTGAGCCCGCCGGTCACGAGGTAGGTGCCTTGTGAGTCCAGGGCGGGGCAGCCGGCATCGGCCTCGACGGTGGGGGATTCGTCCAGGGGATCGAAGGCGACCACAACCTTGCCGATGTGCCGGGAGTGCTGCATCAGCTCGAACGCCTCCCGCACGCGAGCCGCGGGGAACACCGTATGCGGCAGCGGCCGGTAGGCACCGCTGCGCACGCGTTCGCCGACCTCCTCTAGCAAGGCGAGCGCCTGGTCGGGACTGTGCATCAGTGCGAGCAGGTCGACGCCGAAGAAGGCGAGGTTGTGGTGGAACGGCGCGAGGGAGAGGGGCTTGTTCTCGTAGATGTCGCGCTTGCCCAGTTCGATGAACCGGCCGCCGGGCCGCAGCAGTTCGAGGCTGCGGGCGATGGCCTCACCGGCGAGCGAGTTGATCACGACATCGACGCCGTGCCCGCAGGTGAGGCGTTTGACCTCTTCGGCGAAGTCGAGGGTGCGGGAGTCCAACACGTGCGCGATGCCGAGCGAGCGCAGCAGGTCACGTTTGGTCTCGCTGCCGGCGGTGGCGATGACGTGCGCGCCGCGCAGGCAGGCGAATTGGTGTACGGCCAACCCGACACCGCCGGCGCCGCCGTGGATCAGGACGGTCTCGCCTTCCCGGAGCCTGGCCAGGTGTTCCAAGCTGTAGTGCACGGTGGCGAAGGCCACCGGAAGCGTCGCCGCGGCCTCGAAGCCCATGTCGTCGGGGAGCGGCCACAGCACTGCGACCGGGGTGGTCACGTGTGAGGCGAGCGTCGCGCTCGCGAGACCGAAGACGCGGTCGCCGATGGCCGGCGTGTGGACCCCGGGTCCCACGGCGGTGACAACGCCGGCGCATTCGATGCCGGGTGCCGTGTACAGGGTTCCTTCGCTGAGTTCGGGTGGCAGTAGTCCGGTGACGGACATGATGTCTCGGTAGTTCAGCGCGGCGGCCCGCACGGCAACCGTGACCTCTCCCTCGGCCGGCTTCCGGGGCTCAACGGCCTTCCACCCGAGGGTGTAGGCGAGACCGGGACTGTTGACGTCCAGCGTGTAGGCGGCCGCAGCATTGGCGGGCGGGGCGGGGAGCGGGGTCTCGCGGGGGACGAAGCGTCCCCCGCGGGTGAGCAGGATCTCGTTCTCCTCCGAGGGGGTGAGGAGCTCGCGTGCCAGGCGATCGGCATCGTCGGCCCTCGTGCCGGACCGGTCGAGGCTGATGCGTCGGACGGACAGATCCGGGTACTCGTTGTCCATCGTGCGCGCGATGCCCCAGGCGGCCGCGTCGGCGGGTGCGTGGACACGCTCGGGCGCGGGGAGGGCGCCGCTGGGACGGGTAACGAGCCACAGCGAGGTGCCATCGTGTGGGCCATGCCCCACACCGCTCTGCGCCAACTTGCCCAGCAGAGTGGCACGTTGTGCGGCGCGCTCGGTAAGTCCGTCGACATCACGGGGTGTGGTGTCGGCCAGGATCAGCACCAGGTGGTGTTCCTCAGTCGGCTCACCGCTGCCAGGGCGCCACTCCGCGACGTCCGCATCGGGCTGGGCCCGGTGTACCGCATGCTGTCCCGATGCCGCGAGCAGTTCCGCCAGGGAGTCGGCGAACAGCGCCTCGGCCGGCGTTTCCGGGATGATGATGTAGGACGCGGTTCCCGGACGGGCAGGAAGCACGGGGGGCACTACGCGGGCCCCTGGGCGAGCGGTGGCCAGTACGACGGTGGCGGCGAGGTCCGACGTGTGGTCGTCCCCGAGTTGGGCGATGTCGGTGAAGCCGCACCGCTCCAGCAATGACAGCCAGTCCTCCGCGGGCAGCAGGGCCGAGTGCGGGCGCAGCTCACGGTCGGTGTGCTGGTGCCAGAGGCCGTCCAGGACCCCGAACCAGGGTGCCAGCCACTCGGCGTTATGGGTCTCGTAGCTCAGAAGGTGTCCACCCGGAGCAAGGAGATGGGCAATCCGTTGCAGGGTCGCAGCGAGATCCTTGCAGGTGTGCAGGGCGTTAGAGGCCACTACGAGATCGAAGCCGCCTTCGGCCAGGCCCTGCTCGGCCGGATCCCCGTCGAGGTCGAAGGTGCGGTACCGCACGAAGTCGTAACACGCGAAGCGTTGTTGGGCGCGCGACAGGAAGAACGCGGACACGTCCGTGTACTCGTACACGGTCCGGTCGGCCGGCAGGACAGGCAGCAGGGCACTGGTCAGCCCTCCAGTGCCGGCACCGACTTCGAGGATGCGCAGCGGCTGGTCCTCCGGCCAACACCGCACCACTTCACTGACCAGCGCCTGCGCGATGCGGTTGTGGAAGCGATTGAAGGACGTGGTGTCGAAGAACAGCTCCAGGGTGTGGCCCGCCCCCTCGCCGGTCAAGGCATCCAGAGGATCGCATTCCCCGCGCAGCAGAGAATGGATCCGCATGCCGTTCCGTACCAGCAGCGCTACCTCGTTGATGTAGGCGGGGAAATCCAACAAGCACGTGCGGTACTGGTCCGGAGACCGGCGTTCAGCGGGCGCGAGCAGCCAGTGGTCCGGCGTTACACGGGTGGCGAAGCCGTGCCGTTCCAGGACCGGCAGTTCCGTCTCCAACAGGGGAATGTGCTTCGCCAACACCCCTGCCTCGGTCAGCGTGGCTAGGGTAAAAGGGCGAGAAGGATCTGGCGCGAGGTGCTCCAGGGCTGCCGCGATACACGCCGCGAAGTAGGCCCGGGTGAACTCTTCTTCCCCGGTGCCCCTCAAGGCCCGCCGGGCTCGGCGTAGTCCGGCGATTCGCTCCCCGCAAGCGGCGGCGATCTGCCGGGAAGCGGGCAGGGGGCTCGCTCCCGCCGGGGTGTCAGGGTGTGGGGCGGCGCGGAGCACGGTGTGGTGCCGGGTCACGGGTGCCTGTGTGGGATTGACCAAGCGGCGCAGGCGGCAGCCCGTCATCTCGACGGTGACGGCACCATTCTCGTCGGTGACGGTGATGTCCCAGCACGCTTCGGTCCGGGTTCCGGACCTTTCGCGCACGTGCACCAGCCCCTTGGCGGTGGGAGGGCACCAGACGCGCACCGTTTCGAAGGCCGATGGCAGGTAGGCATCGCTGCCGGTCAGGAGCCGTTCCAGTAGCAGTGTACCGGCCTGCAACGCGCCGTCGAGCAGTGCTGGATGCGCCGTGAACTGGTCCTTCGCATCTGGGTGTTGGTAAGCGGCCAGCACCTCGCCCGCCCCCACGTGCAGCTCGGTCAGCACCTGGAATTCCGGACCGTATGCCAGCCCCCGCTCCGCCAGGGCCTTGTACTGGTCGGCGACCGCGATGGAGCGCGTGCAGCGGCCCCGGATGTCGGCTAGATCCAATGGGCCAGGGGCACTGCCGATGCGTTGCCGGACCCGTGCACGCACATGTTGCCGCGGTTCACCGGCATCCTCGTCGGTGCTGGAGATGGTCACCACACCGTCATCCGGATTGAACGCGAGCTGGGTGTGGATGCTGGAGGCTTCCGCCCAGGGGATGGTCAGCGGGCTGCTGATGTTCATGTGGTCCAGCTCCGCCGCCGATCCGAGCACCCTCTCCCCCGCGGCCAGGATCATCTCCACATAGGCCGTGGCGGGCACCACGACCGACCCGGCCAAGCGGTGGTCGGCCAGCCACGGCAGCAGCGCCGGTTCGACGGCGCCGTGCCACAACGGATGCGGGCCGGGCATCCGCTCCCCCAACAGCGGGTGCTCCACCTGGCCGTTGCCGCTGCTGCACACCCAGCGGTGCGGGGAGCCGTTCCAGTGGCGTTCGCGCTGCCAGGGGTAGGCGGGGAGGTCCACCACCCGGCCCCGGTACGGGAAGTATGGCGTCCAGTCGATGTCGGCGCCCGCGGCCATCGTCGCCTCAACTGCCGTACGCACTGCCAGGTCACCCGCCGTCGCGCGCCGCAGCGTGGGCACGACGGCGGCAGCACCGGCGCGCTTACGACCGGTGATGCGGCGCAGGTAGGTCTGCAGGACGGGGTGGGGCCCGATGTCCAGGAAGATGTCCGCACCGTGTTCCATTGCGGCCTCGACCGCGGGGCCGAACTGCACGGGCTCGCGGACGTTGCGCCACCAGTAGGCGGCGTCCAACTCGATGCCGTCGATCCGCTGTCCCGTCACCGTGGAGAACAGCGGGAGGCCGCTCGCCGAGGGCGCCAGGCCGTCCAACGACCTCATCAGCGGCTCGCGCAACGCGTCCATGGCGGCGCTGTGGAAGGCGTAGTCCAGCTCCAGCACGGTGCAGAGCACGGCCCGAGCGCTCATGTCTGCGGCCAGGCATAGCAGTTGGGGCTCGGGTCCCGAGACCGTGACATCGCGGTCCGAGTTCACCGCCGCCACTACCAGGCCCGGGTAGCCGGCGAGGGCTTCGACGGCCTCGTCCGGAGGCAGGGCGAGGGCCGCCATCCGACCGCAGCCCGCGGTCGCGGCCTGTGCCCGGGACCGCTCCGCGACGACCCGCGCCGCTTGCTCCAGACTCAGCGCCCCGGCCACGTGGGCGGCGGCGACCTCGCCGACGCTGTGGCCGATCACGGCGGACGGCGTGATGCCGCGGTCACGCAGCACGGCCGCCACGCCGAGTTGCACGGCGAACAGCAGTGGCTGGGCGATCTCGGTCGCGAGCAACTCGGCTTCCGTGACCGTGCCCAGCTTCTCGGCGACCGACCATCCCAGGTACGGCATGAGCGCCGCGTCCACCGCGGCGAGGGCAGCGGTGAAGGGCCCGCCACCCTCCAGAAGGTCGGCACCCATGCCCGCCCACTGCGATCCGTTACCGGAGAAGACGAACGCCACCCGGCCGTGCTCCGTCGCCTCTCCCACCGTGCCGCCACTCGCCCCAGTCGTTTCCGCGGCCGCCTCCTGCGCCTCTCCCCCGCCCGGGAAGGTCGCCGCCAGCCGGGCGGCCGCCTCCACCGGCCCGGCCGCGATCACCACCGCCCGGCGCCTGTGCGCACCGCGTCGCATGGTCGCGGTGTAGGCGAGGTCGTAGAACTGATCGGGCCCGGTCCGCGCAAGCCGTTCGGACATGAGGGTCACTGCCTGGTGAAGTGCCTGCGGGGTCCGTGCCGACACCAGTACCGGTCGGGCCACGTCCATGGCCGGTGCCGCTGTGCCCGCAGTGCGCGGTACCTCCCGGGCGGCGCCGACGATGACATGGGCGTTGGAACCGCCGAAGCCGAAGGAGTTGACTCCCACGACCGGTCGTGCGGCATCCGCCAGGGGCAGGGAGTTGGCCACCGGGGCGAGGTTCAGGCCGGCGAAGTCGATGTGCGGGTTCGCCGGTTGGCTGTGCAGCGTGGCCGGGGCGGTGCCGTGGCGCAGCACCAGAAGTGCCTTGAGCAGCCCGGTGATCCCTGAGGCGGTTTCCAGGTGGCCCACGTTCGACTTCACCGATCCGATCGGCAACACGCCCACCTGCCGACGCCGGCCCAGTGCGCTGCCGACGGCGCGGCACTCGGCCGGATCGCCGACCAGGGTGCCGGTGCCGTGTGCCTCCAGATACACCAACTCATCCGGGCTGACACCGGCTTGCTCGTATACCGCACGCAACAAGGCTTCCTGAGCGTCGGCGTTGGGGAGCGACACACCAGCGGTGCGGCCGTCACTGTTCGTGCCGCTGCCGAGGATGACGCCGAGCACCCGATCGCCGTCGGCCTGCGCGTCCTCCAGCCTCTTCAGAACGACGAGTCCGCCGCCCTCCGCCCGGACGAAACCATCCGCCTTGGCGGAGAAGGCCGCACACCTGCCCCGTTTAGAGAGCATGGACGCCTGCGAGAACCCCACGAAGTGGTACGGGCTGAGCAGCACGTTGGCGCCCGCGGCCAGTACCGTGCGGCTGGTGCCGTCCCACAGTGTGCGGCACCCGTGGTCCAACGCCACCAGCGAGGACGAGCAGGCCGTGTCGATCGCCATGCTGGGGCCCCGCAGGTCAAGGCAGTGCGAGAGACGGTTCGCCGCCAACGAGGAGGAGGCTCCCGCCATGGTGTACGCGTTGGCCGTGCGGGGCCTCATCAACTGCAGCCCACCGTAGGAGGCATCGCAGATACCGACGTAGACCGCGGTGTCCGAACCCGCCAGCACGCGCGGGGAGATCGCTGCGTTGTCCAGCGCTTCCGCGGCCAGTTCCAGCAACAGCCGGTGCTGGGGGTCAATCTGCACGGCCTCTTTCGGCGTGATGCCGAAGTATTCGGCGTCGAAAGAGGCGATGTCGGAGAGGAACCCACCCGCGGCGGTGTAGCTCTTCCCGGTGCGCGGCATGCTCGTATCGATGAACCGGCTGGGATCGAACCGTGCCGCGGGCGCTTCACCGATCAGATCCCGCCCCTCCTCCAACGCCCCCCACAATCCGTCCAGATCGACGATGTCACCGGGCAGTCGGCAGGCGGCTCCTACAACGGCGATCGGTTGATACCTGCCAGGGGCGTTGCGGACGCTCATCAGCATTCCTCACATTGCGCCGGGACATGGATCAGGAATGCCAGCAGCTCTGAGGGGTCGGCCGCCCCTTCCGGTTCCGTGCGACAGACGCTCGCTTGGAGACGGACACGGAGACATGCGCGACCGGTCGTGGCCGCTGTCCAGTAACGCCGACGCTTCACTGTGCCAAGAAGCCCAGGCGCAGAACGAGGGCGGGAATTCCGTAGTGTGCGCCCGTGGCACCACGTCATGACGCCACGTCAACTCGCTGACCTGGGCTGGCTTCTGCATCAAGAGAGGTCGCCGGGCGGTCGGAACCGGAAGCAAAATCCCCCTTGTGGGGCTACCACCCAGTTGAGGCAATCGTGAGGATTGGGGCTTTCCCCACTTCAGATGGTGGTGTGACGTGGAGGACGAGGATGCATTGGACGATGCCGGTGATGCGGTTGGTGCCGGAGGTGGTCGGTGGGTCTCGGCCGACCTGGCTCCGCACCACGCTCCTCACGCCGGAGGTCACGGCCCCCTCGGACATCAGCGCAGAGTCGGGAGGCGGTCAAAGCCGGCCCACTGCTGGACGTATGGATCCATCAGCCCCCGCCCCAGACGAAGCCCGAGCGCTGCATCGTAGTCGTCACCTACGACTGCACCGTCTTCACACCCGACGCGGACTCCATGGTGAGCCACGAGGCCCGATGCCTGCTGAGCCGGGTCGTCCATCGCGCATCGTCAGATGCCGGCCAACTTGGAGCGCGGGGCGCACGCCGGGGATCGCGCAGAAGAGAGAAACGCGACGCTGCACTCCTAATGCCCCTATAGGTACATTTGCCGAAACGATCATGCTCTTCATGAACTGTCACCCTTGTCTCAAAGGCCCTTGCGTTCAGGAGAGTTCGAGTGACACCTGGCATGACCGTTGCCGCGTTGGCTGAAGGTCGCACGGCACGAGGACGACGGTTCCTACCGACGGTCGAAGTTCAGCGGCTACGCGACGGCCGGGACCGCGACACTCGCGAACTGCCTCTCATGCGGGACGGATACAAGAGCACGTTCTCCAAGAGCACCACGGTGAACGGCTCCTGATCAGCCCGTACGGCGACCTGGGCCTGGGCAAGCCGAGCCTGCTCGATGTCGACTACATCACCCCACTGAAGACGCTTGGTCCTCCAGCGCCCGGACGTGGAGTGAGGACAGGCGAAAGCAGTTCACCGGCGACATGAATGTTCCACGGCTACTTACGGTCTCCGCCCACAGTTCTGCCGGGCCGTGCCACCGCCCCTCGCAGCAGCCGACCGGCCTCGCGCCCTGGCAGCGCCTCTCGCCCCGCACGCAAGGCGCGTGCGGCCACCCTAAGGAGAAGCTATGAAACGCCTCGCACTCGCCCTGTCCACCGCCGCTGCCGCGGCCACGCTCGCCCTGGGCTTCGCCGGCAGCGCCTATGCCACCGACGGGACCTTCTTCTACACCAACGGGGACGAGCAGCTGAGCCTGGTCAATCCCCAGGCCGACACCTGCTTCAACGTCACCGGCGACGGCCACGCCTTCAACAAGACCAACAAGACCGCGCTGGTCTTCAGGCGCCCCGGTTGCATCGGCACCAATTTCCAAAAAATCGATCCGAGCGAGCACGCCTACGACATCAAGTTCCGCAGCGTCGAGTTCGTCAGCTGAACGCCTCGTAGGCCCTCGCCTGCGGGCGAGGGCCTACTCCGCACCACTTCTGCCCCACATAGGCCAGATGGCACCACCGAAAGGGCACACCGTGAACCGCCTCTTCCTCGCCCCGTGCGCTCTGGCCGCCATCGCCCTGGCTGCCCAAGGCAGTTTCACCTATACCCCACGGCCTACGACCGGCTTTCTCCAAAACCCCAGGCCCGAATGCCACCGCGACCTCAATGGCAACGGGCCGGTGGACAACAACACCAACCACACCGCCGAACTCTTCACCACCACCAACTGCGCCGGAAACCCACAGCGCCTGGCACCTGGAGGATCGGGATCCTACGCTTTCCAAAGCGTGCGTTTCGTAGGCCACGGCTCCAACGACGGCATCTTCACGTACACCCTCCCCTCCCCCGCGCAAACCCTGGAGAACCCGCAGGCCGACCAGTGCATCAACGTCACCGGCCGGGGCTACGCCGTCAACAACACCGACAAGACCGTGCTGCTGTTCACCAGAGCCGGCTGCCCAGGGACCAACAACTCCAAGATCCCGCCCGGCCGTCACGTCGAGAACAGCAGCTTCTCCAGCATTGAATTCTTCAGTTGACGACTCCGGCGGGGAGAAGCCGGAGAGCTTGAGATGCAGCGACCAACCTCATCCGTGCACCCGACCCGCTGCCCTCCGCCCTCCGCGCCGGCAGGCCCGCCCCAACCGGCTCGGCGTCTCCCGCTGCCGCCTCATCAAGGCCGACGCCCTCGACCTGCACGTACAGGGCCTGGACGCCCTCGACGGCACCCCCGTCCTCGACATCAAGCCCTACATGGCCGAGTTCGGCCCTCAGGGCCACACCGTGCGGCGAGCGTTCTCCGCGGGGACGGCACTCGACGCCCACACGCCGCGCCCCTCTGCGTGAGCGAGGTGGTGCGATGCTTCGGGCCTGCTCTGCTCATGCCGTCTCGATCAGCTCCAGTAGATTGCCTTCCGGGTCGGCGACGTAGGCGTACCGCATGCCTTCACTGGCGCCAGGCGCTGGGGACACCACCACAGCAGCGCCGCAGTCCTGCGTCAGGCGGGCGAACTCGCGGTCAAGGTCAGGGACTGAAAGTGCCAGGTGTGTGAAGGTCTGCACGGCGGTGGCGGCGAAGGCGTCGGTATGCGAGACGGGGCGCGAGCCGGACCGCTCGACGAACTCCACCCGCAGGCCCGCCGTATCGCTCAGGACGACGGTACGGACTCCCGCTTCGGGCATCTCTAGGCGCTCTTCCACCTGTGTGAGCCCGAACGCGTCGGCGTACCAGGCTTCCTGTGCGGCAAGGTTCGCGACGGAGAGGCTGATGTGGTGAAAACGGACAACGGACACGACGACTCCCTTGGTTGATGACATTTACCTGCCTTGCTCACCCCTGCTCGGGACACCCCACCGCGTGGATCACCGAAGCGCACTCGGCGGACCTTGCCCACCTGCGCAGCTTCTCTCAGGGCACGGCTCGGAAACCGACCGCGCCGCCGTCGAAGCCGGCCTCACGCTTCTTTGGAGTAGCGGCCACGCAGCAGGCGTCCATGTCCAGATCAAGAGGACCATGCGCCAGTTGCGCTGCCGTGCCGGCTTCGCACTCCTCCACTACCGCATCCGGCTCAGCTGACAACGACTCAAGGTCACCTCCGCTCACCTCCGCCTACGGAACAGGGCCGTTGCTCGGTCACGCCCAGAAACGCCGGCGGCGTTCGATGAAGGAGGCCACAGCCTTGATGAGTTCCCGGCATTCCGAGGACCCAATTGGCAGGGAAAGGGCAATCATCCCGCGCCTGGCCAGGTAGATGCCGGCAGAAAGCATGTCGAAGAAGAACAACTCCTTCAGCTCCTGGTCGCCGGCTACCACGTCGGCTCCGCACCGGACCGTCCGCTCTGTGAAGTGGACGGTCATCAGTGAGCCCAGGCCCGTGAAGACCATGGGTGCCCCGGACTGCTCGCACAGTTGGTTCAGTTCTGTACGCAGTTGGTCTCCGCGCGCGGTGAGTTGGTCGGCAGCGTCCGGGGTGAATTCGTCGAGTGCCGCAAGTCCCGCGCTCATGGTGAGGACGTTGTTGTTGAAGGTGCCGGCGTGTGTCAGGAATTCGGGTGTCCGCGGATCGTACGCTGCCATGATCTCCGAGCGGCCTCCGAAGGCCCCGAAGGACAGGCCGCCACCGAGGTACTTGCCGAGTGTGGTGAGGTCGGCCTCGATACCCAGCATGCCCTGACGGCCCCCAGCCGCGAGGCGCGAGGTCATGACCTCGTCGAGGATGAGCAGTGCCCCGGATTCCCTGGTGTGCTCGCGCAGGAGCCGCAGGAATTCCGGCTCGGCCGGCACACAGCCTCCGGAGCCGAGCATCGGCTCCACCAGGACGGCGGCGAGGGACTGGCGATGCGCGTCGAGGAGGGCCTTGGTGCCGTCCATGTCGTTGTAGGTGCCGATGACCCACTCGTGGGGGACGTTGGTCGGCTTGGATCCGCCGGTGAAGGCAATCACGCTGCCGTGGTAGGCGCCGTCGAAGACCAGGATTTTGCTCCGGCCGGTCGTTGCGGTGGCTGTCGCCAGTGCGAGCAGGTTGGCCTCGGTCCCGGAGTTGGTGAAGCGGACGGAATCGATGGTGGGAAAGCGCTCGCAGATCCGAGCCGCGAAGCGTGCCTCCAGCTCGTTGTGCCCGGACAGTGAGATGCCGTTCGCCAGAGCGGCGCTGACGGCGGATGCGATGGCCGGGTTGGTGTGCCCGAACAGTCCAGCCGTGAAGTCGCCGAGGAAGTTCACGTACATGTGCCCGTCCGCATCCCACAGACGGCAGTCCCGGCCTCGGGCGATGCGCAGCGGGAAGGGGCTGTGGAAGAGCACTGTCCGGGTGTTGCCTCCCGGCATGTGCGCACAGGCGGCGTCGAACTGTCGTTGGCTCTCCGGGTTCGCTCTCGTATACGCATCCCGAGCTTCGTGCAACGCCTCAGTGAGTGCCTCACCGCGCGGCGCGGCGGTGCTCCGGGTAGATGTCGTCATCGTTCTCGCCTCCTGGGCCCCGGCGCATGCCGCCGGGACGCTGATTCCGTGTCGTGAACTGGTCGCCGACGACTGCGATCACGCTCTCGCCGACGGGCTCCGCTGCCGTATCGCTCAGCAGCTGCCGTGTGGTGGTCATCTGTCGGCGACCGACGAAGGTCGTTGGTGCAGTGGGGAGTTGACGCGGCGGACGGACCTGCCGGCTGGAGCAGGGCGCTGTCGCGGGAGGCTGTCGTCGAAGGAGCCGGAAGCACCTCTGCCGCGCACGTCCTGCGTTTGCCGAAGTACCTTGCGCTGCGCCGCCCGGAGCTGCGAAGTCGGATCGACGTCGTAATCGTCGGCGAGTCGCCTGCGCACCTGCTGGTAGACCGTCAGGGCTTCCGCCTTCTGAGCATGGGCGCCCAATGCCAGCACGTGCTTGGCCCGGAGCGCCTCATCCAGCGGGTTTTGGTGCGCGACGATCCGGAGAGCCTGCAGGATCCGCCCCTGGGCGCTGCATCGCAGCGCGGCGCCGGCCGTCTCTGCGCGCTCCCGGTCCGCTGTGGCAATCACGGGACGCTGCCGCGTGCCCACGGGGACGCCGGCGGTCGCTGAGCCCTGCCACCGGGAAAGCGCCTCGGCGAGTAACTCCAGTGCGGCCCCGTCCTGGCCGCGGCCGGCCGCTGCGTGTCCCTGCTCGCGAAGCTGGCGGAAGCGGAGTAGGTCCCGCGCATCCGATGGAGGATTCAGGCGAAAGCTGACCGGTGCCCGTGAGATCCGCACGCCTGCCTTCCCCTTCGCGGCCACCGCCTCGTGCGGCAACAGCGCGCCAGGGCGGGATATGTACACGGCTACTACCTCCATCAGAGGCGGTGCGGCGGCCTGTTCAAGGTTGTGGAGGAGGGTGGCAATCGATCTGGGCCAGGACTCGGCCCGGGCCGTGGAGCGGCTGGAGCCTGACGGGGTCCGCTCCTACGTCGAGGAAGCTCCAGGTGCCAAGGCGGCAAGGGCCAGGTCCACGATGGCATTCACGTACTCGGCGTCCACGGGCTGGCCGGAGACCAGCAGGCGGTAATGCAGCGGTGCGAAGACGAGATCGAGCGCGGTGTCCGCTGTTACGTCGGTGCGGACGACGCCCGCCTTCTGGGCCTCATGCAGCGCCTGCCGGACTGGTGCGCGCCGTGGTTCGAACCACTGCTCGACCATGGCGCGGGCCAGGTCCGGGTCGGTCTGCGCTGCCCCGATGAGCTCCCGGAGGCGTGTGCCCGCAGGCTTTTCCACGTACAGGGCCCGGAATCCATGGGCGAAGGCGCGTAGTTGCGCGGGGAAGTCCTCACCTCCGTCCTGGAAAGGGCCGATGTTCGTCTTGTCGAGGAAGACCTCGAAGACCACTGCTGCCTTCGAGGGCCACCAGCGGTACAGCGTCTGCCGGCCCACGCCCGCCCGGGCCGCGATCGCGCCCATGGTGACCGATGCGTAGCCGTCCTCCTCCAGTAGCTCGAAGGTGGCGTCAAGGATGGCTCGCCAGGACTCGTGGCTGCGTCGTGCGGGATCGGGTTCGGCAGTCATGGCTTTACCATACAAGAGGCGAGACGAGTCATCTCGTCTTGCTATCCCCGGATCCAGGTGCTTAGCTCGGACCGAGCGCAAGCTTCCGCCCACCTGAGGGGATGGCACGCGATGACGCGCCCCGCACACCTCGCCTTCACTGTCGACCGCCGACACCGCTGGCGGCTGCGTACGCCGGACGGCGACGCGTTTCTGTCAGTGGGCATCGTCCACGCCGACGACACCAACCTGCGCTATCCGCATAATCTCGCCATCTACCGTTCTCGGTACGGGAGTTCGCGGCGGCGATGGCTGCGAGAAGGCCTCGTTCCCGACCTGAAGGACTGGGGATTCAATACCCTGGGCTGGACGTCGGAGTACGTCAGTGGCACGGGTCTCGCCTCGCAGGGCGCTGTCGTCGACCTGGGCCATTCCGAGGGCCTGCCACCCGAAGAACTGGCCGGCGCCGGTCTCCCCTACACACTGTCGCTGCGTGCAGTCGAGATCGAGTGCTGGAACGGCTTCCCCGCCTATCGCGACCCCCGCGACCCCGCGTTCGCCCAGTGGTGCGACCACCTTGCCAGGACGGTGTGCCGCCCGGACGACCCGAACCTTCTGGGTTACTTCCTCGTCGATGCGCCCTGTTGGAACCGCCATCCCACCGGCGCCGGGTACCCGGCCTCCGGACTCCCGGAGATCGCCGCGGCCTACTACCGCGTCACCACCGAGGCGATCCGACGGCACGACCCGAACCACCTGATTCTGGGAGACCGTTACGGCACCCGGGCCGGCGTACCCGAAGCCGTGCTCGACGCGATGGCTCCCTACGTCGACGTGCTGTCAGTGCAGACCTTTCCCGGACTGGACCCCGCGAGGCTGGACGCGGCCCTGGAACAGATCGGCCGCTGGCACGAGCGGACGAAGCGCCCCGTCCTGATCGCCGACACCGGCAACTGGTGCCCCACGATGATGAGTCCCGGGCGCACGGGGTCCGCGCGCGACCAACGTGAACGCGGTGCCGGATACACCGCCTCCGCGGAGGCGTTCGCGGCGCGCCCATGGTGCCTGGGCTGGCACTGGTGCGGCTGGTTGGAGAACCCGCAACGCGGCTTCGGGCTCAAGGACCCATGGGACGAGCCCTATTGGGACCTCACCGACCAGGTCGCAGAGACCAACCGTCGCCTGCAGGAACAGGTCCACCACGACGAGAGCGACCGGGCTGCTCGTTCCACGCCCCTCAGGTGACCACGCAGGGGCGGGTTCGTCCGCACAGGGAGCCGCCTGACCGAGATCCAGCTCACCATCAACGACGTAAGAGCACAGTTCGAGACGCCGGCTCCGATCGGCAGAAATGGAAACGACCGTGAGTGCCCAGACACGCGATGTGGTGAACGAGTTCCTCAAGCGCATGGAGGAGGGCGACGTCCCTGGCGTGGTGGCGCTGTTCGCAGCCGATGCCCACTGGGAGATCCCCGGAGACCCTGAGATCGTCCCCTGGGCAGGCCGTCGCACGGTCGCCGGTATCCCGGACTTCTTTCAGACGATGAACCGACTCACCGTCCGCGAGCTCTTCGAGATCGAGCGTGTCGTCGTCGACCGCCCCAACGCGGTGCTGATCGGGCGGGGACGGGTCGCGGTTCGTTCGACGGGCAAGGCGATCGACACGCCGTTCGCCGTGGACATCGTCGTCAACGCCGAGGGGCGCATCAGCCGCTTCTACATGTTCGAGGACTCCTGGGGCGTCGCCTTGGCAATGCGGCCCTGAACAACACTGGCGGCGATGCCGGCGCGGACGTGGACTGGATCTCAGATGCCCTGGTTGACGGGCACCTTGAACCCAGAAAGGCACGATGCCCCTATGCATGACGTTGTGGCCAGGCTGGACGCTCTCGACCCGGAAGCGGGCGCGGCGATTCGTGTCATCCGGCGATTCGACGAGCTTGTCGCGGGCCGCGCGGGGCTGGAGCCGATCCTCGCCGCGGCGGCGGGACTGACCGGCTCGCCGGTGCGTCTGATCGACGCGCGCCTCCGCGTCGCCCTACGTGCAGACGTGGACGGGCGCGTCGCGCGGGCTCGTGGCCCGGCCGATCCTCGTTGGCCGGCGGCGCCGCTGGAGCCCGCTGGCACACCGGCCTTGTGGCTCGAACACCTCGGCCCGCCCTCCTTGTTGGCGGGCGTGGTCCTCGACCGGGCCGCCTTCGCCGCCCGCGAGGTGCTGCATCGCACCCGCGGCGTGTCTCGTATGGCCCCGGCGACCTTCCCCGACGACCCCGCCGCTGTCGAAGTACTGCTCGACGGCGATGCGAGTGAGGACGATCGACGGCACGCGGCAGGACTGCTGGACCTGCCGGAGGACGCGAGGGCGCGGGCGGTCGCTCCCGCTGACGGAGCCGCAACGGTCGTCACTGCCGACAAGGCTTCCAGGGACAACGGCGCGGCGCGGCGGTGGAAGGGCATCGGACGGGTCGGCTTCGGCCCGACCGTGTCCTTGCTGGACCTGCCGAGCTCGTGGGCCCAGGCGCGCACGGCCTTGCGCTTCGCGGCGGAGGGCACGGACCACGACCCGGGACCGAGCACGGTCTATGCCGATGAGCTCGGCGCTCTGGTGCTGCTGGCGAACGGGCTCGACCCGGCTTCGCCGCCGGCTGACGTCCGTGCTCTGGAGCGAGCCGCCCGATCCGGCCCCGGCGTGCTCCGCACCCTGGTGGAGTTCACCTCGCACGCCAGCCTCCGACTCGCGGCGGCAGCGCTCTACCTGCACCACTCCACGCTCACCGACCGTATCGCGGCCATCGAACACGACCTCGGCTTCCCTGTCCGCGATCCCCAAGGTCGACTGCGGGTACAGACTGCGCTCGCCGTGCGGCGCCTGCTGCTGCACCCAGCCGACTGTCCGGCTTCCCCCACGAGTTGACGGGGCGAGCTAACGGCGGATGACCGGCAGGGTGACTCGGCTGGGATATTCCGCGCCGCGGTGGATCCGGTTGATCGCGACGGCCATCTCAGAGAGGTGTTCCTGCGCGATGGTCTTTCCGGTGTTGGAATTGCGGTCGTAGCGCGGGAAGTTACTGCTGGAGACCTCCACCATGATCCGGTGGCCCGGCAGGAAGACGTTAGCCGTGGCGATCAGATCGATGCCGACCTCATACACCGCGTCCGGGGTGATGGGCTCGGGCTGCTCAAGCGAGTTCCGGTAGCGCATCCGCTGAATGCCCTCGCACAAGATGATCGCGCGGCCGTCCGGGTGCACGTCGACGAGCTTTGCCGTGAAATCCGTGTCGGGCGCCGAGGAGCTGACGAACAGCGTGGCCGTGACGGGGCCCGTAACCTCCAGCGACTCGTCCAGCACGTCGGAGACGAACACGAGCACATCGTCGCGATCGTGCACCGGCCGCTGATCGGCCGGGCCGTCGTAGCCACCCATGTTCATCATCGTGCCGCCCAAAGACGGCACGGGCCGGCGTGGGTCGTAGAGGTAGGTGTCGACGAACTCCTCCGTCGGCTCGGCCGGCGAGAGCGCGCCCGCGCCGGCCGCGCTGTTGGCCGGCCCGGCACCGCGCAGGTAATACGCCGTGTACTCGGTGTCCGGCAACGGCCAGTCGGGCTCGTCGCGCCACTGATCGATGCCCATCACGAACAGGCGCACGGGTTCCCGGCCGTCCAACGCGTCCGCCTGCCCCTTCAACCACCGGTCGAAGAATGCGATCTGCGGCTCGGTCAGCAGTGCGGCGTCCGTGCTTGCCGTGATCCCGAAGCCGCGGTCGGGGAAGTAGCCGAGGAACCCGCTGGGGTTGTGGCTCCACGGGCCGATGATCAGCCGTTGGCCCGAGCGTGCCTGCGCCGATCCGGCGCGCGCCTTCATCTCGGTGTAGGCCCGCAGGGTCTCACCGATGAACACGTCGTACCAGCCGCCGATGTGCAGCGCCGGTGTCGTGATCGACTCGACCGCGTCCAGCGCGGCGACCTGCTTCCAGGCTTCATCACGGCTGGCGTGCCCGATCGCGATGTCGGCGATCCACGGCAGGTACTTGGTGATCAGCGGGTGCTCGGCAACCGGCGTGCGCTCGGTCAGTAGCGTGCGGTCGGCCAAGGACGCGGCCAACTGCGGGATGTCCAACCCCACATCGCGTCCCTCAGCAACGGCGCGCCGGGCTTCGTTGACGGACATCATCGTCGCCCAGGCGAGCGTCGCGTCCAACGACAAGGCTCCACCGCGGGAGTGCCACGGCGCCCGGTAGAGGTCCGCGGAGGTCACCGCGGGAGCGATCGCCTTGAGCGCGGGCACACCGGTCGCGGCGGCCTGCCACTGCACGAACCCGAGGTAGGACGGTCCCCACATGCCCACGTTGCCGTTGCACCATTCCTGGGCCGCCAGCCACGAAATCGTGTCGGCGCCGTCCGTCGCGTCGTGGACGTGAGGGACGAAGATCCCGCCCGAGCCGAAGGTTCCCCGACAGTCCTGAAAAACCACGGCATACCCGGCGCGCATCATCGCGAACACGTTCGGGGAGGTGCCCCCCAACTGCCCGATGGTCTCCTTGCTGTAGGGCGTACGCACCAGCAGTACCGGCACCGGCTCCGGCGTTACCGGCCGCCAGATGTTGGTCCCCAGCTCGGTGCCGTCCGTCAGCTGTACCGGAACATCGAAAGCGACATCGAACCGCATCGTTCACCTGCCCATCTCACGGTCTCAAGTAATCGGGCTCACTGAGCAGGCAGGCTAGACGCTAACACCTCTGCCAGGTGGTGGGGATCTCCCGCCATTTGGCAAGAGGCAAGTCCTGGGGCAGGAGCTACAGTTCCTTGCGCGAGGCGCGTCCCCCTGGTCGGCCGCCTGTGTGAGCACCGGACCACGCACTCCTTGTCATTCCGCTCGCGACGCACCAGCTACGCCGCGCGATCATGAGAGAGCCCTCCCCGCCGTATGACCAAGGAGATCCGTGCCTCCGACATCCGAAACGACTACGACGACCGGAGGACTCCGGCTGCACTACCCGCGGGCTGGGAGCGGCGGGCAAGCCGTGGTGCTGCTGCACGGCAGGCCCGAAACGCCATACTGCTGATCGTCAGATGTCCCTGACGCTCTACGCGGAGAAGCTGCTCGGATACCACCTCCTCGCGGAGGGCGTGGTCCAAGAGGTACTGATCCGCTCCTGGCAACACGCGGCCTTCGCCTCCCTGGAGTCCACGCGGCTGCTGGTTAGCCTGCGTTGCGAGCACCGTGAGGAGTTTGCGCACGCCTACCTCTACGACCGTTCCGACCAGGAGACCGCACAGATCCTCGGCGCACCTTCGGCACTGCCAGGTCCCGGGAGCGCTCTGCGCGGGTGAAACCGCGCACGCAGTGAGCAGCAAAGCGATGGGTCGGGCAGGCCGGGGTACCCGGCCTCGCCGGGATTGAGGGTGGTCTGTGATCGAACTACGGCTCAACAAAAACGAATTGAGTCCCCTGGCCGCGTTGCTGGCCCAGATGGGACTCGGCGACGCCTTCCACGGTGATGCGGCACTGCGCGGAACTGACCCCGTCATCCGCTCCCCGCATCGCCTCGGTGAGGCGTCCGCCACGGCCCAGCTCGCAATCGGTGCTGCCGTGTCCGCAATCTGGGAGCGGCGCACCGGTCAGGTCGGCGACGTGGAGATCGACATCGAGCACGCCCTGCACTACCTGCACCCCACGCACTTCGTCCGCCAGTCGGGCCACGCCATCGACGTGGGCGCCGAACGCGTCGCAGCCAACGGCCTGTTCGCGTGCGCCGACGATCGCTACGTCATGCTGGAGGCAGGGCCTCCCTACGCCAAGCTGCTGGACGGCTACCTGAACTTCTTCGACTGCGGCAACAATCGAGAGGCCCTTGCCCGCGAGGTGGCGCGCTGGCACTCCGAAGAACTGGAGGAGGCTCTCGCGGCGGCGGGCCTGCCGTGCTGCCGAGCCTTCACCAGGGAGCAGTGGCTGGTGCATCCGCAGGGCCGGCTTCTGGAGCGCACCCCTGTCGTGGAGATCGTGAAGATCGCCGACACCGCCCCCGTGCCGTGGCCCCCCAAGGCCGCCTTCCCCCTCGACGGGCTGCGTGTTTTGGACTTCACTCATGTCCTCGCCGGTCCGCGCAGCGCACGGACCCTCGCCGAATACGGCGCCGAGGTGCTCCACATCAGCGCCCCGAAGTACGCGGACACCATGGCCCAGCACCTTGGCGTCGACGTCGGAAAGCACTGCGCGTACCTCGACCTGCGCGAGCCCGGCCAGCTCGTCCGCATGCGGGAACTGGCCGCTGAAGCTGACGTGTTCACCACCACCTGGCGCCCGGGCGTCAACGATCGTTTCGGCCTCACCCCCACCGAGCTCGCGGCCGGGAGTGCGCACGGCATCGTGTACATGAGCGCCAACGCCTACGGCCACCAGGGCCCTTGGGCCCGTCGGCCAGGATTCGACCAGAACGGGCAGGTCGCTTCCGGCTTCGCCGCGCGCGAGGGGGCGCCGGGGCGGCCCCGCTTCTCCCCGGTCTTCTACCTGGCCGACCTGATCACCGGCTACCTGGCCGCCGCGGGCATGATGGCCGCCCTGCTGCGCCGGTCCGTGGAGGGCGGTTCCTACCACGTGCGGCTCTCCCTCACCCGCAGCGCGATGTGGGTACAGGAGCTTGGCCTGATCGACGAACAACTCCTGGCGGGTGCGCCGGAGAGGGACACTCACCCAGCACGGACGGTCACGTTCGACACGGCTTACGGCGCCGTCACCAACCTCGCCCCGCCGTTGGCCTTCTCTAACCTGCCGCTGCCGCGCGCGGAGCGACTCGTCCCCTACGGCGCCGACCCGGCGCTCTGGAAACCCCGAACCAGCTGACGGCACCAACGACGGGGCACCGTCGCCGACTTGCCGATCCTCCCGTCAGCCCTGGGCCGCGGGGCGTACGACAAGCTCGTCGACGTCAGTGGGCCGCTGATCGTGCAGCCGAGGGCCTGGGCGATGGCCGCGGCCTCACCATCGCCCCGCTGGCCACGCGCAGGGAGTTTCAACAGCCTGGTGCCCGCGGGAACACTCCGCGCACCAGGCTCCTCAACCACAAGATTCGACAACTGCTCGCGTCCGCCTCCAGGGATCGCCCTGCGCCAGGAAGAGCGGGGTCGAGATGTGCGAGAATGGACCATATGGCCGAATATCCCGTTCGAATCCCCTTCGACCAACTGCGCACAGCCCTCGACGTGGCCCTGCAACACGCGGAAGCCAGACACGGCAAGACCGCCACGCTGGAACTGGACTACTACTGGGACATCTCGCGCGAGGATCTCTACGACCCAATGAAGGATCCCGAGCCGGGCCTCGGCCAGCTGGTGGACACGTGGGAGTGGACCTCACGCCTCCCCGATGAACCCGACGATGTCATTGGTCACCATCTGGTGTGGCTGGGAGACATCCTGCGAGCTATCGGGCACACCACTCCGTAGGTCCGACGTCGATCGACAAGCACGTTCGGCGTCGCCATCGCAGAGCACTGACGATCCGTCGTGTCGGCAGAGTCCTCCCGAACGCCTCCGCCGACACAGGATAGGAGATTCCAGGGGAACTTCATCGACGTGGAGCCCCGGAGCTGGTTGGCGGTTCGGTCGCCATGGGCGAGCTCAGCGGGCCGAACGGTACCCACCGTGGCTACCTCCACGGCACCGTCAAGACACGCACATCCCGCACGTCCTGACTACGATCGCTTTCAATGTCGAGTGCCCCGGCAAAGCAGAACCTGAGGCTCACTCAGCCACCCACGCCCGCCCCGGCCTTCCAGCAGTGCCTCGACAGCCGCGGGCTACCCGGACTCCGGCAGCGGCGCCGAGCAAATGACCTTCGAATCTCAAGATCCTCGGCAGATTCCTTCGCTGAAGGCACCAAAATCCAAGATCAGCCGTCGTATCGGCACACCGATGCCCTGTTGCCACACGCGTCACCTTGGTGGCACGCTAGCGGCCGAACGACGTGGGGGGAGGCCGGCGGATCAACGACGTCCACGTGTGACGTTCTCACTTGCGCGATCAGCGATGCCATGCCCATTCCTGCAATAAATTGCGTATTGGATGGTATTTGATGAGTACGGTCAATGACCTGATCGATGTGCGGGTAGATGATGCCACGAACGAGGTCCGAGACCTCATATCGGGCCTTTCGGGAGCTCCACGCCTCATCCCGACCGTGTACGGATACGACGAACGCGGCTCCGAGCTTTATGCGCAAATCTGCGACATGAAAACGTACTACCCGTACCACGCCGAATGGGACCTCCTGACGCGCAATGTCAACTCGATTTGCGATCTTGCGAACGTGAGCGAGATCATCGAATTGGGTTGCGGCACGGCCACGAAGTCCGAACTCCTACTGAATCGAATGTCGGCAGAATCTCGGGCATCGCTGAAATATGTGCCGATCGACGTGTCAGAGGAGATGCTGAGAAAGACGTCCGCTCGGCTTGCCGATTCTATTGACGGTCTTGAAATCGACCCGATCGCCGGCGACTACCACAGCGGCCTGAGCGTCGTCGAGCAGCGACCGAAAGCGTCGCGATTATTCCTGTTCATGGGTAGCTCACTGGGAAACATGAGCGAAGAGAAGCGTCACGAGCTGCTGAAAAACATCAGGGCAGCCGGCCGGCGCGGCGATCTCATGCTGGTCGGTGTCGACTTCGACAAGCCTCGCCCGGTACTGGAAACGGCATACAACGATCCGCCCGGGTACGACCTGTGGCATCATTTCTTGACCAATAGGCTAGCGTGCTTGAATAGCATGTTTCACGGCGATTTCGATCCATCCGCATTCGACAGCAGATTGACGTACAATACGGACGCCTTCCGCATGGAAGCGCAGATCTGGCCAAGGTCTTCTGACATCGAATTCCACCTTGCCGACTTGAACCTTCGAGGGGTCATCAAGGCGGGCGAGCGGGTAACTGTCGACACGTCTCATAAGTTCAAACCGGACGAGCTCAACGAGCTGCTGGATTCGACAGGCATGCGCATCATGGAAGCCTACGAAGAATCAGCCGTGAAATACTCGCTTCTGCTCCTGGAAATGACGTGATTTTTCTGGAGTATGCAGGCAAGCGATCAACCGGCCGGTCACCGCGGTGCTTTGCAGGGCACATGGACGAGCGCGTGTTGACTGCAAGGATCGTGGGAGCTTCGCGGTGATCATTGAGACCTCGGTGAGCGGACGGGCGGCAGGAGCGCCTCCTGACCGCACTGTGCTCCTGCTGCTCGCGCTCTACGGCTGTTGGGGATCGGCGATTCCGGCGATGAAGCTGATGGTCGCCAGCGTGCCGCCGCTCGGCGGAGCGGCGCTGATCTTCTTGGTCGCTGGGGTCGTGCTGGCTGTTGTCGCGCGTGGGCGTCCTCGACCACCGCGTGTGCGACAACTGTGGCCCCTGTCGGTCGCCGGCGTGCTGCTGCTGGTGGGCGGGCAAGGGCTCGCGACGGTGGCGCTCACTGCGGTAACTGCCAGCCTTGGAGCGCTCCTTGCTGCGGCGATCCCGCTGTGGGTGGTGCTGCTGAGCGGGTTGATCGGAACCCGTGTTTCGGTCGCGTCGCTGGTCCGCCTGGTGGCGGGGTTCGGCGGCATCGTGATCGTTGTGCTGACGGCACCGGACGCTGCGATCGGCGGGACCCCGTGGGCGGTCGCCGCGTTCTGCGTCGCGCCGATCTTGTGGGCCTCGGGAAGCCTGGTCACGGCGAACATCGGTCAGCCAGTCGATCGAGTGGTCGCCAGCGCGGTTCAGTTGATTTCCGGTGGGAGCGTGTTGCTGCTGGTCGCTCTCTCACTCGGCGAATTCGCCCCGGCACGGTGGTCGAATGTGAGCTGGACGTCGGCCGGGGCGGCGGTGTTTCTGCTCGTCTTCGACTCGCTCGTCGGCTTCATGCTCTATACGCGCCTATTGGAGAACACGCCGGCGCCACTGGTCAGCACCTACGCCTACGTCACCCCGCTCGTCGGCGCCGTGATCGGCGCGACAGTGCTTGACGAATCGCTCTGGGTCGGTGCGCTTGTCGGAGGAGTCCTGGTGCTCGGCGCGGTCGCACTTGAGCTGCGCGGACGATGAGGCCGAGGCCGCCGCGGTGGTATTGCTCCAGATTCACTGATGGGATCTGAACGAACCGCCTCCACCCGGGTTTACCTCGTGCTGGTCGACCCGCCTCGTTCCTGGACTTTCTCCACCCGGGCGTCCTTCGACTCCGTGCCGTATTGCAGATGTTGCCTCACCGTACCGAACCACAAGTTGAGGAGGGTTCACCGGACGCAGACTTGGTGGCCTACGATTCCTTGTATCCAAGCGGCACGTTTTCCAGGTTTTCGTTATACACTTATCTCGACACCGATACGTACGACCGTCATCATTGCCGCGTCTTATCGCGATCGGGAGATTTCGCATGGGTTTAGCGGGGGAAACTCCAGCCGAACAGCCTGCTTTAAGTACGGACACGATAGTACGGACCGCGCGTCGTGTCGCCGGCGACTACGAGACAGAGTTATGCCATCTTGAGTCCTTGGAGCAGCTTGTTCGCTCTCTTGATGGAGAAGCTCGGCTGACATCGAGGGGGCGGGTCAGGGCGCAGCGGTCGCTGGTCCGAGCGCTTGTCGAGCAACTGGAGACGAGTCATCGGATAGCCGAGCGCCCCGAGATAACGCATCGGCCGTTACGGCCGATAATCATCACTGGAATGCTGCGTACCGGAACGACGTTCCTGCAGAACTTACTCGCTCAGCATCCCGATATCCGGGCCCCGGCACTGTGGGAGTTGATGGCTCCCGCCCGCCGCGATCCTCCCGAGGATCTGATCGCCCAGTGTGCGGGCTACGTCGCCGAGTACGATCGGATCGCCCCGAAGTTCAAGTACATTCACCCGCTGCACGTGGAATCGCCCGAAGAATGTCACCGGTTGACCGGGAATACGTTCTGCGATCCGATTTTCGCGCTGCGATATCGCGTGCCGAGCTATGTGACATGGCTGGATCGGCAATCTATGGTGCCGATTTACCGGTACCACCGAACGCAGTTGCAGGTTCTGCTGGACCGGATCCCCGGTGAGCACGTACTGCTGAAGGGTCCGTCGCACCTGTGGCACCTGGACGATCTGGCCGCGGTGTACCCGGACGCGGCGGTCGTGCGTATGCATCGCTCCCCCGCGGTGGCAGTGCCGAGCGTCTGCAGTCTGACCTCCGTTGTGCGCGGCGCCAGCACGGACTCCGTGGACGACCACGAGATCGGCCGTTACTGGCTGGACCGGGTCACGCCGGTGCTGGAGGGCCTGCGCCGAGGATCAGGCCCCTTCAAGCGACCTCCCCTGGACATCCGGTACGCCGACCTGGTCGCCGATCCGATGGCGGTGGCGGCGGAAATATGCGCCACCGTAGGACTTTCGCTCACCGACGCGGCGCGGCGGCGCATGAAGGACTACCTGTCCGCCGGCCCAGTAAAAAGCCAACATGCCTATGGTGCAGAGCAGTTCGGGCTCCGCACCGGCCAACTGGCCGACCGCTTCTCCGAGTACCTCGACGAGTTCGCCATTCCGCGCGAATCCTGAGATCAAGGGAGTAGAAGATGTCGCAGAGTTCTCACCTGGAGCGCGCACGTGCGTTGGTGCGCGATGTGAACGAGGACGCGGGCTCCGACCCGGTCCGGATAGGCATCGTCACCCCGTTGAGTGAGCCGGGTGACGCAACGGCGGGGGAACTGGTGGTGCGGGGTGCCTGTTTAGGTGTGGAGTATGTGCGCGAGCACGGCGGCGCTCGCGACAACCGGGGCATCGAGCTGGTGCTCTACGACGACCAGGCCACGGCGGCGACGGAGGGCATGTTCCGCTCCGCGGCAGGGCAGATGGCCAAGCTCGCACTCGTCGACGATGTGGTGGCGGTGATGGGGCAGTGGCATCTGCGGACGACCCCGTGGGTGGTCGACGTGGCGACGAAGTACAACGTCCCCATCTTCGTCGAGAACGGCTACAGCGAGATCACCGCGCAGAAGCGGCGTAACGTTTTCCGCTCGTACTTCAGCGTGGCGGACCGCGTGCCGTTGATGCTGGACTTCGCTGCCGAACTGGGCATCCGCACGGTCGGGATGGTGTGCGCCGACACCGCCTTCGGCCTCCACACCGGGGACGTTCTGGAACAGTACGGCCGTACGCGGCATGGGATGGAGTTCCTGCGCCTGGACTTCGAGCAGGACGGCACACCGGACTTCGGAGATCTGCTGGGGCAGATCCGGGACTACCAGCCGGATCTGTTCATCAACGGCGGCGTGGTGCGGACCAACTACCAGATCATGCACGCTGCGGCGGAGGCCGGCCTGCTTCCGGACACGCCGTTGATGGTCCCCTTCAGTTATCCGTTGCGGTCCAACGACTTCTGGCGGCTTGCCGGAGACGCGGGTGTCGGCGCGATGTGGCCGGCCATGCAGTACCGCCCGTCGTGGCCGGAGATGTCGGAGATCGGGCGCTGGTTCACCGAGCGCTATCGCCAGCGGTACGGGGACTTCCCGCCGGACACGGCGTTGACCCATTTCACCGACGTCACCATCGTCGCAGCCGCCAGCCGAGCGGCGCGGTCCACCGACCGCGATGACATGATCGACGCGATGGAGGCCATGGAGTTCCCGACCTGGCGTGGCCCCATCCGGTACGAGCGTGGGCCGGCCCATTGGCACCACGCGGCGCCCGATCTGGTGCTGCTGCAGTATCAGAAGCAGGGTCAGGGCTTCGACGAGTCGGCGATCGTCTATCCGTCCGACAAGGCCACGGCGCAGTACGTTCCTGCGCGCTCAGCGAACGCACGCTGATGCCCACGCCCGACCGGACGGTCGCCGGCACCATGGTGCAGAGCCTGAGGGCGCATCAGGTGGACCGGGTCTTCTGCGTGGCCGGGGAGAGCTATCTGCCGTTGCTCGACGCGCTGTACGACTGCGAGGTCGACGTGCTGGCGTGCCGGCACGAGGGGTCCGCCGGGTTCGCCGCTCTCGCCGACGCCAAGCTGACCGGCCGGGCGGGCGTGTGCCTGGTCAGCCGAGCCCCCGGCGCGGCCAACGCGGCGATCGCGGTGCACGCCGCGGCCGAAGACGCCACCCCGCTGGTGGTGTTGGTGGGCGATGTTCCCACCAAGGATCTGGGGCGCGAGTCGTTCCAGTCCGGCAGGCCGTTGAGCGATGTGGCCAAGGAGGTGTTGACGCTCTACGATCCCGCGGCCACTGGTGAGACCGTCCGGCGGGCGTTCCGGGTGGCCGAGTCGGCGACGCCGGGGCCGGTGGTGGTGCACGTACCGGAGGACGTGTTCGACCGCGGAGGGGCCGATCCCCCGGCCGGCCGGGTCGCCTTGGGGCACACGGTCCCCCACGATCGAGACTTCGAAGCGGTCCACGGTCTGCTCGCCTCGGCCCAACGGCCGCTGTTGCTGGCCGGTTCGATGCTCGACACGGCAAACGGCCGGACCCTGCTGCGGCAGGTCGCGCAGCGGCATAGTCTCCCGGTCGTCACCAGCAACAAGAACCAGCATCTGCTGGACAATCGCCACCCGTGTTATGCGGGCCATCTGCACAACTCCACGCAGCCGAAGCAGCTCGCCGAGTTCGATCGCGCCGACCTCGTCCTCGCGGTGGGCACGCGGTTGGGACAGACCACGACGAGGCGGTTGCGCTTCCCACGCGGTCCGGAGCCGGACCAGGCGCTGGTGCACGTGTACCCGGACCCGGCGCGGATCGGTCGGTATCACCGGGTCACCGCCGGGTTCGCGATGGACCCGGCGGACTTTCTCGGTCGGTTGGCCGAGGCCGGCCCACCAGGCCAGCTGCCGAACGGCCGCGGGCGATGGCGCGATGGGTTGCACGCTGTCGAGGAAGACAACGCCAGGTGGATCCCACCGGACTCGGAATCGGTGACGGTCGGTGAAATCGCGTCAGCACTGGACGAGTTGACCGCGGGCGCGGTGACGGTGGTCGTGGACTCCGGCACGTTCACCAGCTGGATCTACCGCTTCCTCCGGTTTGCCGAGAACGGCAGGCTGGTGGGGATCGATTCCAGCGCGATGGGGTTCGCCCCCGGTGCGGCGCTGGCCGTTGCGGCGCGTTCCCGCGCGGTGCCCACCGTGGTCATCGTCGGCGACGGCGGTTTCGTGATGAACGGTGGTGAGCTCGCCACCGTGTGCGAGCGCGGACTCCCCGTGGTGTTCGTGGTGTCGGACAATGCCTCGCTCGGCACCATCCGGCTGCATCAGCAGCAGCGTTACCCGGACCGTGGTATCGCCACTGATCTGGCGAACCCCGACTTCCCTCAACTGGCGGCGGCGTACGGCGCACTCGGGCTCTCCGCGACCACGGCCACCGAGGTGCGCACCGGCCTGGCCAAGGCACTCGCCCACCCGGGCCCGTCGCTCCTCGCCGTGCGCACCAGCCGCAGCATCCTGACCCCGTACCGACACCTGTGACCGTTCGCCGGTGCTGGGGATCCGATCGTCCCGACCGGCGAAGAAGGGGGGAGCAATGCGTTTCCACGACTCGATGCTTGACCTGGTCGGCCAGACACCGCTGGTGCGGCTGGGCTCCGTCGTCGACGGCTCAGGTCCCCTGGTCCTGGCCAAGCTGGAGCAGTTCAATCCCGGTGGTTCGGCCAAGGATCGGATCGCGGTCGGGATGGTCACGGCGGCTGAGCGCGACGGCAGCCTGCGTCCTGGTGGCACCATCGTCGAGCCGACGTCGGGCAACACCGGGATCGGACTGGCCCTGGTCGCCGCCCAACGCGGCTACCGGTGCGTGTTCACCTGCCCCGACAAGGTCTCGCCGAACAAGATCGCCGCGTTACGGGCCTACGGTGCCGAGGTGGTTGTCTGCCCGGCCGCCGTTCCCATGACCCACCCCCGCTTCTACCGCAACGTCGCCGCCCGGATGGCCGCCGAGATCCCCGGAGCCCATTGCATCGACCAGTACAACAACCCGGCCAATCCGGCGGCGCACTACGCCGTCACCGGGCCGGAGGTATGGGAACAGACTCAAGGGCAACTGACGCACTTCGTCGCGGGGTTGGGGACCGGTGGCACGGTTTCCGGTGTCGGCAGGTACCTGCACGAGGTGTCGGCCGGTGCGGTGCGGGTGATCGGGGTCGATCCGCTGGGGTCGGCGTACAGCGGTGACGAGGTGCGGCCGTACTACGTGGAGGGCGTCGGGCAACCGAGCATTCCCGCCGCGTTCGATCCGGCTGTTCCGGACGAGATCCTGACCATCGGCGACGCCGAGGCCATCCGGGTAACCCGCCGTCTTGCCCGGGCGGAGGGGATCCTCACCGGTGGCTCCGGGGGAATGGCTGTCGCCGCGGCGCTGCGGGTGGCCGAGCACGCCGGGCCGGACGCGGTCATCGTGGTGTTGATCCCGGATTCCGGCCGGGGGTACCTCACCACGATCTTCGACGACGGCTGGCTGGCCGGACGCGGTTTCACCGAGCCGGCCGACGGCGTGCCGGTAGCGGCCGCCGCCGGCCACGACTTTCCCGTGGTGGCACCGCAGGAACAGCTCGCGACCGCGCTGCGGCGCATGCGCGAGGCGGGGATCGACCACGTGGCGGTCAGCGCGGCCAGGCCGCCGATCCGGTTGCCGGAGATCGTGGGATTCGTCGCCCAACACGACATCGCCGTACGGGTCGCGACCGGCCAGGCGCGGTTGGACGCGCCGGTATCGGAGCACCTTGTCGCCCCGCTGCCCACGGTCGGTTGGGGCCAGCAACTCGACATCGCTGCGACGCACATCGCTGAGCACGGCGCATGTCTGGTGCTGCGCGACGGGCTCCCGGTGGCGGTGGTGACCGCCGCGGACATTGCCGCCGCGCTCGAATCCGAGCACGAGACCACAGGGAGTTCGCTGTGATGACAGACCTGATCGAGTACGGCGACCCGGTCGACGGTACCCGGGGCTGGCTGGTCTATCGCGGCACCCGGCCGCGGCTTGCCGCGGGGGGATGCCGGGTGCAACCCGGCCTGGACTCAGCCACTTTGGGCACGCTCGCCGACCGGATGGCGCTCAAGCAGCGGGTGCTCGGCATCAACGTGGCCGGAGCCAAGTGCGGACTGGACCTCGATCCCGGTGCGCCGGCCAAGAGCGCGGTGTTGGGCCGCTTCTTCGCGTTCCTCCGCGAGGAGCTGGCCACCCGCTACAGCATGGGGCCGGACATGGGGACCGGCTG
The DNA here is from genome assembly GCF_044769405.1 of Streptomyces sp. NPDC090442. Taxonomy (NCBI): domain Bacteria; kingdom Bacillati; phylum Actinomycetota; class Actinomycetes; order Kitasatosporales; family Streptomycetaceae; genus Streptomyces; species Streptomyces sp. NPDC090442. Next base: position 161,695 of record NZ_JBIVXW010000004.1, on the reverse strand, counting down.
GCTGGAGCTCAACCGGCATGCCGCGGCGGTCGGGCTGCCGTCGATCAAGTACGCGATCAAGACCGCCCAGCGGCTCAGCGATGACGAGTTCGGGCGGCGGATGGCCGTGCTGGAGGCGCCGGTCCGCGGGTTACCGGTGTCGGCCCGTCGCGCGGGGCACGCGCTGGCGCACGCCGCGATGGCCGCTGCCCGATGTACCGGCACGCTCACCGTTGCGCTGCAGGGGTTCGGCAATCTCGGCCGCGGGGCTGCGTGCGCGCTGCTTGAGGACGGGGCCCGGGTGGTGGCGGTCGGCGACGAGCACGGCGCTGTGGCCAACCCGGCCGGTGTGGACGTCTCGGCCATGCTCGGTTCTCCTCCCGGGACCCCGGTGCCGGCGACGGCCTCGGGCGGACAGGCAGCCCGGTTGTTCACTGTGCCCGCCGATGTACTCATCCTCGCCGGCCCCGCCGACGCACTGAACCTCGCGCAGGCGGCACAACTCCAGGTCTCGACGGTCGTGGTGGGGGCGAACTGCGGCCTCTCCGAGAGCGCCGAACAGGCTTTGGCGGCCCGGGACATCGTGGTCGTCCCCGATTTCGTCGGCGGGATCGGGGGGTCCGCCTCGATGGAGGTGCTGTTCGGTCCGCGCGAGTGTCCCGCCCCCCAACGGATGCTCGACGCGCTTGCCACCCTGATGAACGATCTCGTTGCGGACATCGTCGCGCAAGCGCGCCGCAGTGGTACCAGTCCTCGCGCCACCGCGATGCGCATGGCGGCGGACAGCACCGTCGACCCGGAATCCCCGCCGTACGGCAGTTGCCCCTATCTCCAGTCGTTCCTGTCCACCGTCCGCTGACCCGGAGGTCTCCCCCATGCCGGACCCATGTCGCCACGAACGCGGCCATATCACCGACTCGCGGTTCTTCGGCAACCGCTACTCCACCGCCACCAGCAGAGAGATCTTCTGCGACACCTGTCGAAAACAGCGTTGGCTGGACATCGAGGCGGCGCTGGCACTGGCTCAGGGCGAACTGGGCGTGATCCCGGCCGAGATCGCCGAACAGATCGCCGCCGTGGCCGACCTCGACCACGTCGACCTCGACCAGGTGCAAGCGGAGACCGAGCGCTCGGGGCACTCGCTGATCGGGCTGCTGCGCGCGCTGGAAACGGCGTGTGGACCGACCGCCGGACAGTTCATCCACTTCGGTGCGACCACCCAGGACATCCAGGACACCGGTCAGTCCCTGGAGATCAGGGACGTGCTCGACGCGCTCTCCCCGATGCTGGACGGCATCATCCGCAGCCTGACCGACACGGCGAGCCGGCACGCCAGGACGATCGGGCTGGGACGCACCCATGCACAGCCGGCGCTGCCGATGTCGTTCGGGCTCAAGGTGGCCGGCTGGCTCGACGAACTGCTCAGGCACCGGGAGCGGTTGAGCGTTCTGCGGGAGCGGACTCCGGCTGCTCAACTGTTCGGCGGGGCCGGGACGATGGCCAGCTTCGATGGTCGGGGCATGGCCACCTTGGAACGGTTCGCCGAGCGGTTGGGCCTGGTCGTCCCCGATCTGGGATGGCACGTCACCCGGGACCGGGTCACCGAGTTCGTCAGTACGTTGGCGATGGTCACGGGCACGCTGGCCCGGATAGCCGACGAGGTCCGTACGTTGTCCCGGCCTGAGTTCGGTGAGGTCGAGGAGGCGTGGTACTCCGGCAAGGTCGGCAGCAGCACGATGCCGCACAAGCGCAATCCCGAGCGCTGTGAGCAGGTCGTGGTGCTGTCCCGACTGGCCGCCGCGCAGGCGGGGTTGGCGCTGACCGCCATGGTGGGTGACCACGAACGCGATGCGCGGTCGCTGCGTCTGGAGTGGGCGTGCGTGCCCGACGTGTCACATTACTGTCTGGCCGCGGCCGAGATCGCCACGGGGATCGTCACGGGGTTGATCGTGCACCCCGACCGGCTGGCCGCCAATGTGGAGACGGTCACCGGCCAAGTCATGTCCGAGCGGCTCATGTTCGCCCTCGGTGAGCACATCGGAAAGCAGAAGGCCCACGAGTACGTCTACGAGTTGATGCAGGAGGCCCGCAGTCGTGGTCTGCCGATCCGCAAGCTGGCCGCCTCGGATCCGGTGATCACTGCGCGGCTCACCGACGCCGAACAGGAGCGCGTTTTCGAGCCGGCCAGTTACCTCGGCGAATCGCCAGAGCTGACGATGCGGGTCGTGGAACGCGCCCGTGCCACCGTCTCGTGAAGGGCGCCGAATCGGCGGACCGGGCGCCGGGGGTGGCCGTGGTGTCCGGTGCGGCGACGGGGATCGGCCGTGCCGTCACCGCCCGCCTCATCGCGAGCCGGCCGGGCGAGGTGGTCGTCGTGGGACGCAGGCCCGACAGGCTCGCCGCCCTCGCCGACCAACTCGGTTCGCGCATCGTTGCCGTCGCGGCGGACCTGAGCGAGCCGGACGGGGCACGGCGCGTGCTGACGGCAGTGGACGGACGGACGGTGGACGTTCTGGTGAACAACGCCGGAGGCAACGTCGATCCCCACCGGGTGCAGGAGTTGGACGCACTGGCTGATGCCTGGCAGGCCAACCTGCGGGCCAACGTGCTTCCCGTCGTCCTGCTGACCCATGCCCTGCTTCCGTTGCTGGCCCGACCCGGTGGCCGGATCGTCACGGTCGGGTCGGTGGCGGCGGTGCGTGGTCCGGCCACCTACGGCGGGGCCAAGGCCGCGCTGCACCCGTGGTCGGCGGAGCTCGCCGCCCAACTGGCTCGCGACCAGATCACCGTCAACCTCGTGGCCCCGGGATATGTCACGGACACCGAGTTCTACGGCGACCGGATGTCCGCGGAGTTGCACGCGGACAGGTCGAGTCGGTCGCCGATGAACCGAGGGGCCACCCCGGACGAGGTCGCCGCCACGGTCTGCCATCTCGCCGGGCCGGAGGCCGGATTCATCACCGGTCAGGTCGTTCACATCAACGGAGGAGCACTGCTGGCGCGAGCCTGACGGCGGACCGCACACACCGGAGGAACCGTTCGATGACCGAAACGTACGAGCTGTCCTACCTACAGCACCTGGAATCCGAGTCGGTGCACATCCTGCGCGAGGTCGTGGCCTCCTTGGAGCGGCCCGTGCTGTTGTTCTCCGGCGGGAAGGATTCGATGGTGCTCCTGCACCTCGCCGCCCGGGCGTTCTGGCCCGCGCCGATTCCCTTTGCCCTGCTGCACGTTGACACCGGGCACAATTTCGATGAAGTCATCGCCTTCCGCGACCGGGTGGTCGAGCGGTACGGGGTGCGACTGCTGGTGGCGCGGGTGCAGGACGATATCGACGCCGGTCGGGTGGTGGAGGAAACCGGCCCGCGTGCGAGCCGCAACCGCCTGCAGACCGTCACGTTGCTGCGCGCGATCTCCGAGCACCGATTCGACGCTGCCTTCGGTGGCGCCCGCCGGGACGAGGAGAAGTCCCGAGCGAAAGAGCGGGTGTTCAGTATTCGCGACGAATACGGTCAGTGGAATCCGAAGGCGCAACGGCCGGAACTGTGGCGCCAGTACAACGGGCAGCATCGCCCGGGCGAGCACATCCGGGTGTTTCCCCTGTCCAACTGGACCGAACACGACATCTGGCATTACATCGCGGAGCAGGAGATCGAACTGCCCTCGCTGTACTACGCGCACCGACGCCGTGTGCTGGCCCGGGACGGGATGCTGCTGGCCGAGAACGCGTTCGTGCCGTCGCTGCCGGGAGAGGAACCGTTCACCGCGTCGGTGCGGTTTCGCACCATCGGCGACGCGACATGCACCGGATGCGTCGAGTCTTCGGCGAAAACCCCACAGGAAGTGCTTGCCGAGGTAGCTGTCAGCCGCATCACCGAACGCGGTGCCACTCGCGCGGACGACAGGATTTCGACTGCTGGAATGGAAGACCGTAAACGCGAGGGGTACTTCTGATGGCGCCATTACTCAGGCTGGCCACCGCGGGCAGTGTCGACGACGGGAAATCAACTCTCATCGGGCGGTTGCTGCTGGATTCGAAAGCGATCCTTGAGGACCAACTGGCCGCGATCGAGCAGCCCGTTGGACCGGACCTCGCCGCGCTGACCGACGGGCTGCGGGCAGAGCGCGAACAGGGCATCACCATCGATGTGGCGTACCGGTATTTCGTCACGCCGAAGCGGAAGTTCATCATCGCCGACACCCCCGGGCACGTGCAGTACACCCGCAATATGGTGACCGGCGCCTCGACGGCGGACCTTGTGCTCACACTGGTCGACGCCCGGAACGGCGTGCTCACCCAGTCTCGCCGACACGCGCTGATCGCCAGCCTCCTCGGCGTCAGGCACCTGGTGCTGTGCGTGAACAAGATGGATCTCGTCGGCTGGTCACAGGAACGTTTCGAGGAGGTCCGCGACGAGTTTCTCCAGATAGCCGAACGCCTGGAGATCCCCGACGTGACGGTCATTCCCGTTTCGGCGCTGCACGGGGACAACGTCGTCCATCGCAGCACGGAGATGCCGTGGTACGAGGGCCCGCCCCTGCTTCAGCATCTGGAAGAGGTGTCCCTCACCACCGATCACCATCGGACCGACGTGCGCCTTCCGGTCCAGTACGTGATCCGGGAGGCCAACGGATACCGCAGTTACGCCGGAACGATGGCCGGCGGGATACTGCGTCGCGGCGACGAAGTCACCGTCCTGCCCAGCGGTCTCACCACCACCGTCGAAGCGCTGTACGGCCCCGGTGGAACCGACCTCGACGCCGCGTTCCCGTCGCAGGCGGTAGCGGTACGACTGACCGGCGAGCTGGACATCGGCCGCGGCGACCTGCTGTGCCGGCCACACAACCGTCCCACCACGGGGCACGACTTCGACGCGATGGTCTGTTGGCTCACCGACGCGGGCGACCTCACTCCGGGAACGCGCTATCAGCTACGGCACACCACCCGATCCGTGCGGGCCGAGGTCCGTGGGCTGGACCACCGGCTGGACATCGACACGCTGCAGCGGGACACCTCGGTGTCCGCGCTCTCGCTCAACGACATCGGGCGGGTCAGTATCCGGACCCAACAGGTGCTGAACTTCGATGCCTACCGGCACAACCGAAACACCGGCAGCTTCATCCTGGTCGACGAGACCAGCGGCAACACCGTCGCCGCTGGCATGATCGACGAAAAGGTCGCGCCGACCGCGAACATCCGGTGGCATCGTTCCAAAGTGACCCGAGGCGACCGCGCCCATGCCGGGGGTACCGTGTGGCTGACCGGACTGTCCGCGTCCGGGAAGTCCACCATCGCCATTGAGCTGGAACGCCAGTTGGTCGCTCGTGGCCGCGCCGCGTATCTCCTCGACGGCGACAACCTCCGCCACGGCCTGACCGCCGGCCTAGGGTTCAGTGCCGCCGACCGGACCGAGAACGTCCGCAGAGTGGCCGAGGTTGCCCGCCTGTTCGCGGACGCGGGCATCGTCGCCATCGTGTCCCTGATCAGCCCCTACCGCACCGATCGGGACCGGGCCAGGCAACTGCACGAAGCCGACGGCCTTCCCTTCGCCGAGGTGTACCTCGACACCCCGTTGCAAGTGTGCGAGCAACGCGACCCCAAGGGGCTGTACTCCCGGGCCCGGGCCGGGGAGATCGTGGGATTCACCGGCATCGACGCGCCCTACGAGCCGCCCTCCGATCCCGAGCTCACCCTCCACCCGCACCGCGCGACCCCAGCCGAGCTGGCCGAGCAGATCGCCACCGTCATCGGTCACTGGTGAGCCAGCCAACAGCACCGCGGGAGTGCGCCAGGGCGGCCGCCACGGCGTCACAGGATCTTGTCGCCTAACGGACACACCGATCTCAACACCCACACAGCGGGCACGCGCACAACAGCTCGACATTCCGATCACTCGCGACGGCGGCATCCAGGACCCACTCGCCGAGGCCGAACGCCCCGATCGGCAATTCGGCTGCGCCGTCTGCGAGTTGATCAAACACTCCTCTCGTCACCCATCCACTCGGGGGCCCACCTGTGCTCGCGTCCGTTCCAATCCCACCTCTGACATCGCACCAGGTCCTGGTCTTCCTCCTCCAGATCGCGATCCTGCTGTTCCTCGCACTGTGCCTGGGGCGCCTGGCAAACCGGTTCGGCCTGCCGGCCGTGGTCGGCGAGTTGCTCGCGGGAGTGCTGATCGGGCCATCGCTGCTGGCGCAACTCGCCCCTGGCTTCTCGGAATGGCTGCTGCCTCGTGACACTGCGCAAATGCATCTACTCGACGCGGTCAGCCAGTTGGGAGTACTCCTGCTCGTCGGCATCACCGGCGTCCAGGTCGACCTGCGCGTCCTGCGGCGGCGACGAGCAACGGCGATCCGCGTCAGCCTCGCCGGCTTACTGGTCCCCCTGGCACTGGGGGTGGCCACGGGCTACGTCCTGGTCGACGCGCTGATTCCCAGCGGAACCGATCGGACCGTCTTCGCCCTGTTCTTCGGCGTCGCCATGTGCGTCAGCGCTATCCCTGTCATCGCGAAGACGCTCACGGACATGGGCCTGCTCCACCGCGACGTCGGGCAACTCACCTTGGCCGCGGGAACCATCGACGATGCGGTCGGCTGGTTCCTGCTGTCGATCGTGTCGGCGATAGCCACCACGGGGTTGCACGCAGGCAGCATCTCCCTGTCGGTTGTGTACCTCGTGGGTTTCGTCGCGGCGGCCTGGTTCCTCGGCCGCCCCGTCGTCCGGTTCGTCCTGCGCCTTGCCGCTCGCTCGTCCGAACCAGGCACGACCATCGCTGCCGCGATCGTCATCATTCTGCTGGGTGGCGCGAGCACCCAGGCGCTCGGCATGGAAGCCGTCTTCGGCGCGTTCGTCGCCGGCATCGTGATCGGCGCCTGCGGCGCCGCCGACCCCGCCCGACTCGCGCCACTGCGCACCTTGGTGAAGTGGGTCCTGGCCCCTCTCTTCCTGGCCAGCGCCGCCCTGAGAATGGACCTCACCGCGCTGCGTCACGTGGAGGTACTGGTTGCCGCGATCGTGGCCCTGTTCATCGCTGTCCTCGGAAAGTTCGCAGGCGCGTACATAGGCGCTCGTGCCAGCCGACTCACCAACTGGGAAAGCCTGGCGCTGGGGGCGGGGATGAACGCTCGCGGTGTGGTGCAGATGGTGGTCGCCACGGTCGGCCTGCGCATCGGCGTGCTGGATACCGCGTCGTACACCATCGTCCTGTTCGTGGCCATCGCGACCTCGGTGATGGCCCCTCCCCTGCTGCGCATGACCATGGCGCGGGTTGAACACAGCGCCGACGAGCAACTACGCAAGGACGAGCACGACGAGGCATGGTCGACACCAACAGCCGTCGAACCGACACAGAAGGCCGACCGGAACGCCTGAGCCGGGCGGCGTGGACGACGCTGGCAGAGGGACAACTGCCCAGCGGGGTCGGCCGCGTGGGGTGGCGTCTCCTCGGATACAGATCCTCGCTACGCTCTGGGCCAGCACGGGGCCACCGGCTGGCCTGACACGAACGATCTGGACGGGGATTTTCCATGCGCTACCTGGTACGCGATCGCATGTTGGCCTTCCACGAGGAAGCCTGGATCGAAACCGAGCACCGGGAGAAGCTGTACAAGGTCAACAGGAAGTTCCTGCGCCTGCGGACCACCTTCGACTTCGTGGACACCCAGGGCTACCAGGTCGCCAGCATCGTCAAGAAGGCCCTCACCCTCCACCACACCATCCTGATCAAACAGAACGACGAGGTGGTGGGCTGGATCAGCAAGCGGACGTTCAGCCTCTTCGGCGACCGGTTCAAGGTCAGTCTGCGCGACGGGCGGCGGCTGCGGATAGTCGGGAACTTCTGGGACCGGGAGTTCGACATCCAACACGACGGCACCACCCTGGCGCGCATCTCCCGGCGCTGGTTCAGCATCCGTGACGCGTACGCCGTCGACGTGATGGGCCCGCAGGACGACACGTTGCTGGTCATCCTCGCGGTGTGCGTCGACCACACCCTCCAGGACCTCAAGGACGAATAGCTCGCCAAGCCCTGAGCTCGCCCCTGTCGGGTTCCGTGATCTGGAGGTCAAGTCCCTTTCCTGACCGCGCAGATGGCGCGCGGGCGAGCAACCGGGGCGGGGTACGACGGCGATGCCGCGCCGTCGCGACGGGGTGAGTTCCGCCTCTTCACCGCACATATCGCTTCGCCGGGCGGTCTGCTCAACGCGGCGCCGCCCTTGACCCGGGCCCCGTATCCCCAAGTTCCCGAATACCTTGCGCACTTGGCGATCGAGGATATGAGCCTGTTCTTGGAGGGGTATGTGGGCGACTGGATCACCTTGGGCACAGAGGCAACCCTGCAGTCGTTGCCTCCACCTCCTCGCGGTGGTGCTAACGGCGATCAGCCTGCCCTGGTCGGCCCGCAGTCGGCCTGCGCCGGTCAGCCGGTGAGCTCGGCCAGCAATTGGCCGATGCGGCTTTGGATCGCGTCCCTGATGGGACGGACAGCCTCGACGCCTCGGCCCGCGGGGTCCTCCAGCTTCCAGTCCAGATACTGCTTGCCGGGGAAGACCGGGCAGGCGTCGCCGCAGCCCATGGTGATCACCACGTCGGACACCTGAACGGCCTCGACGGTCAGCACCTTGGGCGTCTGGGCGGACAGGTCGATACCGACCTCGGCCATCGCCTCGATCACGGCCGGGTTCACCGCGTCCGCGGGAGCGGAACCGGCCGAGCGGACCTCCACCCGGTCGCCGGCGAGGTGGGTGAGGAACGCGGCGGCCATCTGGGAGCGTCCGGCGTTGTGGACACAGACGAACAGCACCGACGGCTTGCGGGCCTCAGTCACGGGCGGACTCCTTGGGCGCGACCGGCTCACCGGCGAGGTCGGGGGTGTTGGGGAACAAGCGGCGGGCGGCGAGGGCGACGTAGACCAGGCCGATCAGCACGGGCACCTCGATGAGGGGGCCGACGACGCCGGCGAGGGCTTGTCCGGAGGTCGCGCCGAAGGTGGCGATGGCGACGGCGATGGCGAGTTCGAAGTTGTTGCCCGCGGCGGTGAACGCCAGCGTGGTGGCCTTGGGGTAGCTCAGGCCGACTGCCTTGCCCAGGGCCATCGACCCGGCCCACATGACGGCGAAGTACACCAGCAGCGGCAGGGCGATCCGCGCGACATCAAGGGGTTTGGAGGTGATCGCGTCACCTTGGAGGGCGAAGAGCACGATGATCGTGAACAGCAGCCCCCACAGGGCGAACGGCCCGATCCGGGGGATGAGCTTCGTCTCGTACCAGGTGCGGCCCTTGGTCTTCTCGCCCAGGCGCCGGGTGAGGAAGCATGCGGCGAGGGGGATGCCGAGGAAGATCAGCACGCTGCGGGCGATCTCCCACACCGAGACGTTCAGCCCGGTCTGCTCAAGCCCGAGCCAGCCGGGCAGGACCGAGAGGTAGAACCAGCCGAGCAGGCTGAACGCGAGGACCTGGAAGACGGAGTTGAGCGCGACGAGGACGGCGGCGGCTTCGCGGTCGCCGCAGGCCAGGTCGTTCCAGATGATGACCATGGCGATGCACCGGGCCAACCCGACGATGATCAACCCGGTCCGGTATTCCGGCAGATCGGGTAGGAAGAGCCAGGCCAGTGCGAACATCACGGCAGGGCCGACGATCCAGTTGATCACCAGCGAGGGGATCAGCAGGCGGCGGTCGCGGGTGACGGTGTCCAGGCGGTCGTAGCGGACCTTGGCCAGTACTGGATACATCATCACCAGCAGGCCAAGCGCGATCGGCAGCGAGACACCGGTGACGGTGACCTTCGCCAGCGCGTCGCCGAGCCCCGGGGCGAGGCGGCCCAGGCCGAGGCCGGCGGCCATGGCCAGCAGGATCCACGCGGCCAGGAAGCGGTCCAGGAACGACAGCCGGTCGGCTACCGGCCCGGCCGCAGTCTCGGTGATGTTCTTCGTGGTCACGAGGTGGCCCCCGTGGAGGTCTCGGTCTGCGCCTGGTCGTGCAGGGGTTGGCCGGCAGGACGGAGAAGGATCCCGGCGAGACGGTCGGTCATCTCGGGCAGCAGCCAGTAATACACCCACGTCCCGCGCCGTTCGCAGTCGATCAGCCCGGCCTGCCGCAACAGCTTGAGGTGGTGGGAGATCGTCGGCTGCGACAGGTCGAACGCAGGCGTCAGATCACACACGCACACCTCACCGCCGGCCCGTGAGGCGATCATCGACAGCAGTCGCAGCCGCACCGGATCCCCCAGCGCCTTGAAGACCTTCGCCAACTCGGCGGCCTGGTCCTCATCCAGCGGTGCAGTCAACAGCCCCGGGCAGCACTCCTGGGACTGGTCGAGTGCCTCAAACTCTTGATTCGACATACTTCTATATTGACGAACCTGAAATCAGGGCGCGAGATTGTATTGATACATATCAATGCAACGTGATGGGAGGCCCTCAGGTCCCGCGTCCAGCTCGCCCTCAACGTCCCCGACCTCGAAGCGTCGGTGGAGTTCTACTCCAAGCTCTTCGGTACCGAGCCGGCCAAACGCCGCCCTGGCTACGCCAACTTCGCCATCGCCGAGCCGCCGCTGAAGCTCGTCCTGATCGAAGGCGAACCCGGCCAGGAGACCCGCCTGGATCACCTCGGCGTGGAGGTCACCTCCACCAAGCAGGTCACCGCAGCAACCGACCCCCTCAAGGAAGCAGGACTCGCGACCTTCGAGGAGAACGACACCTCCTGCTGCTACGCCCTCCAAGACAAGGTCTGGGTCCACGGCCCCGGCAAGGAACCCTGGGAGGTCTACGTCGTCAAGGCCGACGCCGACCAGATGGGCAACGCCCCCGCCCTGGAAGGCGACGCCTGCTGCCCCGAAGGCCAACCCGCAGCCTGACCCCCGGACTACGACATCCCCGAAGGCGGTGGTCTGCCGCTGGTGGCAGGCCCGGGGCCGGCACGACTCCGGGCGCCTTTCGCCCGGCCCGCTCAAGCACCTCGGAGGTGCTACGGCGTTCGGAAGGCCAGGACCGCGTTCTGACCGCCGAAGCCGATGGAGTTGCTGAGTGCCGCGCGCAGGCGCTGGGAGCGGGGGGCCTTGGTGACGACGTCCAGGTCGATGTCGGGGTCGAGGCAATCGAGGTTGGCAGTCGGCGGGATGGTCTGGTGTTGCAGGCTCAGTACGGTGACGGCGGCCTCGATGCCGCCCGCGCCGCCGATCGAGTGTCCAAGGATGCTTTTGTTTGCCGTGACCGGCGGCGGTGTGCCGAAGACCGAGCACAGAGCGCGCGCTTCGGCCAGATCGTTCTGCTGAGTGGACGTCCCGTGGGTGTTGACGTGGTCGATGTCCGAGGTCGACAGGGCGGCATCGGCGAGTGCGGTGCGGATGGCCCGTACCACTCCTTGGCCCTCCGGAGCGGGCGAGGTGAAGTGGTAGCCGTCGGCGGAGGCTCCGTATCCGGCAACGAGGGCACGGACCAGCGCATTTCTGGCGTGAGCGTCTGCCAGCCGTTCCAGGACGAGGACGCCCGCACCCTCGCCCAGCACGAACCCGTCCCGGTCCGCGTCGAACGGCCGGCACGCACCGGCGGGGTCGTGCACCCTGGTGGACAGGGCTCCCATCTGAGCGAAACCGGCCGCGGCCATGGGGAAGCAGACGCTTTCGCTGCCGCCGGTGATCGCGATGTCGCACGCTCCGGAGACGAGCAGGTCGCGGGCGACGCCGATGGCTGTGCTCCCGGACGCGCAGGCGGTGGAGGTGACCAGGCTGGGACCGAGTGCCTGTACGTCCGCGCTGATTTCCCCGGCGAGCATGTTGGCCACCGTACGTGTGATGCACAAGGGGGAAATCGCCTTGTGCCGACCGTTGTTGAGCAGGTCGTAATCCTTTGAGACTTGGTCGTTGCCGCCGTTCCCGTTGCCGAGGACCACGGCGACGCGGACCCCGTCCCAGGCGGTGGGGTCCCATCCGGCATCGGTGACCGCTTCACGGGTGGCGACCAGCCCCATCTGGATGAACCTGTCGATACGCCAGCTCAACCGGCGCCCGAGAAGGGCCGCGGCGTCGAAGTCGGTCACCCGGCAGGAGATGTCCACCGGAAGGCCGGCCAGTTGCTCGTCCGTGGCGGCCAGTGACCGGCCGGAGAGCAGCCCGTCCCACGTCGCCTGGACACCGATCCCGGCCGGGGTCACCAGCCCCAGCCCGGTGACCGCGACATCCACCGCCGTCATGGGGTCGGTACGTCCTGCCGGGCGGTGTCCGTGCCCACAGCCTCCCCGCCGGTGCGCCGCTGCTCGACGACCTGACAGAACTCCCCGAAGGTCGGCTTGACGTCCTCCTGCGTCAGTTTGACGCCGAGCCGGTCCTCGATGATCACGGTGAGCTCGACGATCGAGAGCGAGTCGAGTTCCAGGTCCTCGAACGTGGCGCTGGGCTTGATGATGTCTTCGGGCACGCCCATGTGGTTGGTGAGTTGGGCGGCGATGAATTCGTACGTGGTGGTCATCAGTGTCCCTCATGAAGTGAGTGCGGATGGTGGGTGGTTGGGCGGTGGGGAGGTTGCAGGGGGAGGTCGTTCGGTGGTGGGGCGAAGAGACGTTGCGGGCCCATGCATCACCTCCTGACTTGACGTGACGTTCGTGGTGGTCGGTGCGGCATACGGACCCTGGCCAGCCGGGACAGGACGAGGGCACGTACCTCCAGGAGCGGAGCGGGGGCCCACCAGTTCCACCGGCCTGCCAGGCCCATGAGGGCCGGCACGATCAGGCACCGTACGAGCGTGGCGTCGATGGCGACCGTGAGAGCCAGGCACACCCCGAGTTCCTGCAGAACGGCCAGCGAGGAGGCAGCCAGCGCGCCGAGGACGATGACGATGGCGAGCGCACCGACGGTCACCAGCCGTCCGGTGCGCTGCAACCCGGTGACGATGGCCCGTTCGTTGTCCCCGGTGCGCAGGTACTCCTCGCGGATGCGCGCCACCAGGAAGACCTCGTAGTCCATGGACAGTCCGAACGCGATGCAGAACACCACCGCCGGAATCAGCGGATCGACATGGCCGGTGGCGGTGCCGCCCAGGAGCCGGGACAGGTGTCCCTCCTGGAAGAGAGACACCATGGCGCCGAACGCCACGGTCAGGCTCAGCAGGTTCATGACCACGGCCTTGATCGGGACGAGCACGCTCCCCGTGAAAAGGAACAGCAGCACCCCGACGGCGGCGATGATCAGCGCGGCGGCCCAACTCAGGTGCCGTGCAAGGGTCTCCTTCATGTCCACCAGCGCGGCCGTCTCCCCTGCCACCAGTACCGGGCCCGCTCCCTTTTGCGCCCGGACGGTGCCGACCAGCCGTTGAGCCGTCGCACTGTACGGTCCGGCCTGTGTGGTGAGGGAGTACCAGGTTCCGCGCCCTACGCTGCCGGCAGGCCGGGCGGGCTGCGCGGTGAGGCGGTGGCCGTCGCGGAACTTCCCCTCGGCGCCCATAACCAGGTCGACGCCCGCCAGGCGGGAGAGGGTCCGGCCCATACGGTCGGCGGCCGGGGAGCCCGCCGGGATTTCGGGGGTCAACGCCGTGAGCGTGGTCCCGTTCAGCAGCGGGAACTCGGCGCGCGCCCGCTCTGCGGCGAGGCGCGGAGCCGCGTCGCGGGGCAGCCAGTCCTCGTCCATGAACCCCATGCGCGCCCCGGTGGCAGGCAGGGCGAGGAGTACGAGGAACGCGGACACGGTGATCAGTACGGCCAGTGGGCGCCGCAGTACCGCGCGGGCCAGTCGTTCCCAGAAGTCCGGAGCACCGGCGTCCCGGGCTCGCCACCACCGCACGCGCACGGAGCGGCGGCTCAGGCGGTGCCCGAAGAGCGCGAGCAGTGCAGGCTGGACGACCAGTGCGGCGACGCCGGCCAGGAATACCACCGCCACGGCACCGGCGCCCAGCGAGCGGTGGAAGGGCGTGGGAAAGAACAGCAGCGCGCAGAGGGACAGCGTCACCACGGCTACCGAAACCGCGACCGTGCGGCCTGCCGAGCGCACGGTGGCGCGCACCGCGTCCGACACCTCCAGACCGCGGTCCAGTTCCTCTCGGAAGCGGCTGACCATGATCAGGCTGTAGTCCACCGCCAGCCCGAATCCCAGGGCGGTGAGGATGTTGAGTGCGAAGACGTTCACCGCATAGTGCCGCGCCAGCAGGTTGAGGACGGCCATCGCGCCGGTGACGCTGATCAGCCCCATGGCGAGTGGCAGCGCGCAGGCCAGCACCGAGCCGAACACCACCAGGAGCACGGCGGAGACCAGCGGAACACCGATCATCTCGGAGCTGACGAGGTCGCGGCGGCTCTGCTGTTCGGCGTACCGGTTGAAGGACAGCCGTCCGGACGCCTCCACGGTCAACGGAGGCCGAGCACCGGCGTACTTGCGGATCAGGCGCTGCGCGGTACGTGTCATCTGCTGGTCGTCCCCTGCGATGGCGAGCGTCAGCAGGGCGGCGTGTCGGTCGGCCGACAGCAGGGACGGGGTGGGTGGGGACCAGGGGGCGCGCACGAAGACGACACCGGGTTCGGCGGCCAGTTCGGCGACGAGCCGCCGACCGGCCGCCGAAGCCTGCCGCCCGTCCACCGCACCCGTCGATCGGGCCACGAACATCAGCTTCGGGGTCCCGGATCCGTAGCGCTGCGTCAGCAGCCGTTCCGCGCGGCTCGACTCGGCCGACTGATCGAAGTATCCGCCGTCCACCAGGCGTCCGTGCACGCCGCTGGCAGCGATACCGGAACCGAGTACGGCCAGGAGAGCCAGGGCCAGGATCAGCCATCGGTACGTCAAGGCCCAGTGTCGAGGGCGCGTGACGGGCCGCTCCCTCCTCTGCTCTTCGACCGCTTCTCTGCTCATCATCACAGCCCGGCGCGCGCCGTCATCTCGTCCAGCTCATGCATCCACAGCTGCACCAGGCCGTCGCAGCCGCCGACTGTCCGGTCCGCGACGAAGCAGATCTGTGCGGTGGTGGCATAGCTGGAAAAGCATGTCGCGAGCGCGTGGCCGGCCGGGAGGAGATTCAGTGGCATGACGTCGGTGATGACCCGGTCACCGAGGCGGAGACGCTGCTCGGGTCCGGGAACGTGGGAGGCCAGTACCGTCGTGCTCCGCGGGTGAAGATCGAGTTCGAGGAGCCAGCGGCCCAACCGGTCGGGAACCATCCGTCCCAGGGCGCCGGCGTGGGGATTGAACAGCGACGAACGGACCTTGCGTGTACGGGCTTTCACGTACTCCAGTCGCTCAACGGGATCGTCCAGGCCGACGGGCAGCCGTACCGCCGCGCCTAGCACCGCGTTTCCCCTCTTGCCTGCATTGTCCCGCCGCCGCAGGGTGACCGGCACCATCATGCGCATCGGTTGCCGGCACAGCGGCCGGCCGCGTTCCTCGGCCCAGCTCTTGAGCGCGCCGGCCAACGCCGACAGGTACAGGTCGTTGGGGGTGGCTCCGTGTGCGGCGGCGACTTTCCGGAAGCGGGCCAGCTCCACGCTGCCCCACGCATAGTGCAGCTTGCCTGTCAGCGGAAAGCCGTCCGGTACGAGTCGAGCGGCCCGGCGCAGCCCGCCCAAGGCGTCGATGCCTTCGCGGACGGCGGTTGCCAGTTCGGCTGCGGGGCCCCGGCGGGCCGTTGGGCCGGACGGCGGGACGACTGCCCTTGAGGAGGCGGCAGGCTCACTGAGGGTGCCGCGGAAGAGTTCGCTGAGCAGCATGCCGTCGAAGTGCGCATGATGTCCTCGCAGCACGACCGCGAATTCGTCGGGGGCGTAGCCGTGCAGAATCCACACTCCCCAGAGGCGTTCCGGCAAGGGGGCCGCGGCCAGATCGCCCAGCGCGACGCGCAGTCCGTCCAACTGTGTCCCCGCGGCGACGGGCATACGAAAGACATGGTCTGCGGCGGCGAACGGGGTCCCTGTCCCTCTGCCGGACCCATCTGGTGGTGCTGCTGCGAGTTCCGGATAGCGGGCTACCGCGAGGTCCACCAGGAGACACATTTCCTCGTGGTCGGGCACGTCCCCCGTGATGCGGCTGACACCCCCCACCGCGACCGATGTGCCCGGGTGCGCCGCTGCGTAGTCGAAGAAGGCTCCCTTCCATTCCCTGACGCCGGCCTGCCGCCCTGCTGTGGGAACCGACTCCTGCCCGGCAGTGGCCCAACGAAGGACATCTCGGAGACCCATCTCGATCCCTTCCTGAAAGAGGACGAGGATGTGAACGCAAATCAATATGCCGGTCCGTCAGATATTGCTGCTCATCGAGGACCGGGCCGGACGTGGTGTGTCAGAGAGTCGGCATCCGCCGCACTCGTCGCTGGCAACACCCGGTACAACTCAAGGACCTAAAGAAGCCGGCTGCGATGCGAGGCGAGTTTACCGAGAGTATCCAGGGAGTTTCCCGATCCCCCCATAAGCGAGGAACCGTCCCCTATGAAGCGTTCGCATACGCCGATGTGTGCGGCGTACACCTCGTCCACGGCTTCCAGCAGTTGCCGGCGTATTTTGCAGGAATCCCTGCATATTTCACTGTGCATTGCACCCCAGGCACGCAATCGGGTGATGAGCACGCGGTGATCGGCCGACCAGAATCCGGAGAAGCCTTGGCCGGAATGTTGGGACGGCTCCATGGAAGGCCGCACGATGCGCTCATACGCGGACCGGGAAAAGGAGGCGGTCAGGCGCATGGCGGAGGCGCTCGCACGCAGGAAGACCCGAGTGGCCTCAACCCCCACCCCACAGGAACGGGCGTGCGGTGCCGCCAACGCGTCCTGCAAACCCACGATGGCCGCTTGGGTGAGCGTGAAAAACAGGCGGTGCCCGTGTATCCAGCGCTGCTGAGCGGACGCATTCGGCGTCAGACCCGGTTTCGCGACGGGAGCCAGACGGGTTACCTCCAGAGCCTGATGGAGCGCCGGTTCGGCGGCGGCCTCGGGCAACGAGGCCATTGCGCTCACCGTGGCGGCCAGCGCCTCAGAGAGCAGCAGGGCGGCCGGTGCACCGGATACCCGGATGACGCCGAAAAAGGCGTCGTAATCGGCTTCCCGCGGGTCGGGCAGCGGACACCGGACCGAGCGAACCGGGGGGCCTTCTCGAACGGGTGAACGCCACAGTGACTCAAGCTTCTCGGGTAGCTGCTCCGGGGCGGGAAGCCGGAGTTCGACACGGCTAGGGCACATAAGCGACACAATAGACAAGGCATAATAAGGTCGCTACTTTCGCGTTATGGATGACGCGTTTGAAGCGGCGGTAAAAACGGCCACCAGACAACTGGTCGCCCATTGGCGGGCATTGGCAGCCCGCCAGGTGCCGGTCACCCCACCGTGCGAACCCGGCTCGCTGCTCACCGCACTGCCGTCGACGCCTCCCGAGCAACCGGAGAGCCTCGGGGAACTGCTGGCCGACACCTGGAAGGTCATCGTCCCGGGCCTGACCCATTGGCAGCATCCGGCATTCCTGGGCTACTTCCCGACCAGCAACTCCCCGGCGTCCGTGCTCGCCGAGTACGTCACCGCCGGGCTCGGCGTACAGGGCATGATGTGGTCGACATCGCCGGCGGCCACGGAGCTGGAGCAAGTGGTCACGGACTGGTTGGCCCAGGCCCTCGGCCTGCCGGAAATCTTCCACCATTCGAGTGGCCGCGGAGGCGGAGTCATTCAGGACTCCGCCTCATCGGCGGTACTCGTGGCCACTGCGGCGGCCCTTCAACGGGCGTCGGAGGGGCGATGGCGTACATCCGGAACCGAGGGCCGCTACCGGATGTACTGCACCGAACGGGCCCACTCCTGCGTCCCCAAGGGCGCCCGGCTCGCCGGCCTGGGCGAACCGCAGCTCATCGCGACACTGCCAGGCACCGGCCGGATGGATCCCGCCGCGCTCAGCGCGCGGATCGACGCCGACCGGGCGGCCGGCTTCATCCCCGCCATCGTCGTCGCTACCGTCGGCACCACCGATACCTGCGCCGTGGACCCCGTACCGGACATCGGACAGCTGTGCCGGCGAGAAGGCGTGTGGTTGCACGTGGATGCCGCCTACGCGGGGTCCGCGACACTGTGCCCGGAATACCGACACCTCATCGACGGCATCGCCCTCGCCGACTCCTACGCCGTCAACGCTCACAAGTGGATGCGTACGGGGACCCCGTGCGATGTCATGTGGACATCCGACCGTGCCGCACTCATCGACGCCATGAGCATCACCCCCTCATACCTGCGGAATCCTGCGACCGACTCCGGCCAGGTCGTGGACTTCCGCGACTGGCAGGTGCCCCTCGGCCGCCCGATGCGGGCCCTCAAGCTCTGGTACGTGATGCGGGCCCACGGCGTAGACGGCCTGCGCAACGCCATCCGTCACGACATCCGCCTGGCGACCCAGCTGGCCCGCCTCATCACGGCCGCGCCCGGGTTTCACCTGGAGGTGCACGAGCTGGGCCTGGTCGTCTTCCGTCGCGACACCGACGACAACACCCGTGAACTGCTCTCCCGTCTGCAAACCGACCCCACGCTCCTGTGCACCCCCACAAGCGTCAACGGCCGCCCCGCCGTCCGGGCCGCCTTCGGATCTCCATATGTCGATGCGGACACGCTGAACTACGTCTGGAAACGGATCCGCACCCACGCCCAGTGCCCGGAGAGCGTCTCGGCCGTCCCTTCGTGACACCGCGGTGTATGACGCCATCTCAGACCTCGCGATCACGTCGCAGAGGCCGGATTCGATATCGGTGTGGCGACCGCCTGGTGGCGAAGTCCCCCGTTTCCAGGTCCGACTACTGTCGACCCAAAACGGTTTGGGGTTCCATGCGAGGGTGTTGCGGATGCGCGGCCGCCGAAGTGGCCGTGGGTGAGGCGCGGTTGGCGTTGACGGCGATCGAAGCCCACCTCGGGCCGCTGCGACAGTTCACCATCGCCAACTCCAACCACCGCGACCACACCGCGCAGACCCGAGCCCTGCACGCCTCTCTACGCTGGCGAAACCAGAACACCCGCCATCCCGGCGTGCTGAACGCTCAACGCCGCAAGCGCGCCCGCATCCGCAGCGAGAAGGACGTCCGCTGGGGCGGTCGCCCCCTCTTCGCCGCGCCCTGACGCCCCGGCGAACCTGTGCGGTCAGAGCACCTAGAGTTGCGAAGCCCCTCCGTCGACAGGGAACTCCGTTCCCGTCGAGAAGGTCGCATCGAACGCCAAGTACGCCACTGCGGCGGCCACTTCCTCGGACGTCCCCAGCCGCTGCATCGGGTTGGTGCTCCGGTAGGTGTCCTTCATCGCCTCGACGACGTCGGCGGGCAGCGAGGAGCGGTCCAGGATGCCCGTGTCGATAGGGCCGGGGCTCACGGCATTGACGCGCACCTTGCGCGGAAGTAGCTCGCGAGCCAGGGTGCGCGTCATCGACCGCAGGGCTGCTTTGCTCGCCGAGTAGACACTGAGCGCGTCGAGGCCCCGGACGTTCACCACCGACGTGGTGAGGACCACGCCGCTTCCCTCGCGCAGCAGCGGCGCCAACGCCTGCACCGTGAAGTACGGGCCCTTGGCGTTGATGCCGAACAACTCGTCGTACATCTCCTCCGTCGTCGAGTCGAACGGCGCGGACGCAGTGACGCCGGCGTTGACGAACAGCGCGTCCACCGCGCCGAACCGCTCCTGGACCGTGCCGGCCAGCGCCTTGATGTCCTTCAGGGACGCGGCGTCGCTACGGACGGCGATCGCCTTGTTCCCCAACTGCTCCAGCGCGGCGTCCAGAGTGGATCCGGTGCGGCCGGTGATCAGTACGTGCGCCCCACCGTCCGCGAACAACTGGGCCGTAGCCAGGCCGATACCGCTGCTTCCGCCCGTGATCACGATCTTCTTGCCGTCATAAGTGGTCATGCCCTCCAGTCAAATATCCACCGCACCCCCTGTCCAAGACCTGTTTCGTATGCCGTCATGTCACAGGCGCATGGCGGCGCGCAACGTACCCTGGGCGAATGGACGTTGATCTCCGGCTCGTGCGCTATTTCACGGTCGTGGCGGAGTACGGCAACTTCGGCCGGGCCGCCACCAAGCTGCACTTGGCGCAGCCTTCGCTGAGCCGCCAGATCCAGCGACTGGAAGCGCAGCTCGGTGTCCGGCTTTTCGACCGCTCGCCGCAGGGCAGCAGCCTCACCGATGCCGGTCAGGCATTCCTTCCCAGGGCCCGGATGCTGCTCCAAGAGGCCGAGCAAGCCGCTCACTTGGCCAGAGCCGCCGTCCAGCCCCGTACCCTCACCGTCGGCTATACCGAAGGGCTGGTGATCACCGCCTGTGTGCAGGAACTGCGCCGCCGGCACCCCGACTGCCAGGTCCGCACCCGGCACCTCGACTGGCGGGACACGCACGCCCTCGCCGAGGGGCGGGTCGACGCTCTCGTCGCATACAGACCCCTGCCCTTGCCCACGGACGGCTTCCGGGTGACCGAGCTCCACGAGGAGTCGCGGGTACTCGTGACGTCGGCGAGTCATCGTCTGGCGAACGAGAAAACCGTCAGCCTGCGGGCTCTGTCGGACGAGCAACTGGTGGACTGCGTCAGCACTCCGGTTGTCTGGAGCACGCCCAAGCCGGTAGGCGACCGCCCGGCACCGCCCCCGCCCTCAATCGACGACAGCTACGAGGACAAGCTGGAACTCATCGCCACCGGCCACTGTGTCGCGATCTTCCCCGCCGGCGATCGACGCGCTGCTGTGCGCGAGGACATCGCCCTGGTGCCCGTCATCGACATCGATCCCTGCGAAGTCGTGCTCGCCACGCGCGCCGACGATCCCAACCCGCTGCTCGGATCACTGGAAGACGTCGCACGTACATTGCTCGGCACAGCCTCCCGACGGGAGAACGACGAACTGCCGGTCAACTGACCCCCTGCCCCTGCGAGGTGTTCCAGGTGGAGATCCTTCGGAAAGTGCTCGACCGCCCGATCGACATCGACGACGTGCCGCTGGACGTGGCGCAGCAGCAACTGATCGCAGGCGGCCGTGCCCCGGAGTTCGCGAAGGTGGCGATGCGCGGCCAACGGCACATCGCCGAGGGAGGAAACGCCCGGCTCACCGACGACGTGCATACCGTCCTCGGCCGTACGGCGCGCACCTACGCGAGCTGGGCCGACGGTCACCGGGCCGCGTTCGACTGAGCCAGGCATGCAGCATGACCAACCGCGGTGCGGGGGCCGACGGTTGCCGGTTCGGCCCAAGGGCGAGCGCGAACCGGCAACCAACAGCCTGGGTGCAACGGCCAGGCCGTGTCCCGCCAGGCCACCACGCTGCCGAAGGTCCGGCCAGCCCAACTGCGCCTCGTGGGAATCCAGTTGGCAACGCATGTCGCACAGATGGTGGCGCGGTTCGTGCAGCGTGTGCACGGCGAGCCAGCGCAGCGAGCGTTCCTCGCGCTCGGGGTAGGTGTACACCAGGAGCCCGCATTCTCCGCGGTGGCCTGTTTCGGCCGGATGTCGGTTGGCTGGTGACGGGCAACGCGTAAGTCAGCTCAACAGCGCGTACACCGTGGAGGCGCGGGCCGCGGGCTCGTGGTCTCCGTCGGCCGTCATGGTGATATCGGCGAACGCCATGCGCTTGCCGAGCTTGGAGATCCTGGCGTCGATCAGGGTGTCCGCGCCGGTCACCGCGCGCTGGAAGGTGGTCGACTGCTGGACCGTCGTCATGGGGACGAACGCGCCGCGGGCGGCCGATACGGCGATGACGGTGGCTGTATCGGCGGCGGCCATCAGGGCCTGGCCGGACAGAGCGCCACCCTCGCGGGCGAGGCGGGGGGACCAGGGTAGGCGTAGGACGGCGTGGAGGTGGCCCGTCTCGACGACGGTCAGGCCGAGGTCGAGGACCCAGGGGGCGAAGTTGTCGGCGAGGATCTTATCGGCGTCGGCCGGCGTCAGCGTCATGTACCGATGGTGAGGGCGTGCAAGCCTGATGTCCACGACGCGTGCGGGCCGAAGCGACGCTCGCTAGACAGTGGTCGCCGTCGACAGGTGCAATTACGCGAAGTTCCCCACACCTTGGAGACCGCCCGGGAACAGCCAAGGAACGTCGTTCGGGGCGCCGACCTCGGCCTTACCGCGGCGAGTCGCGACAAGCTCGCGGACCGGGATGGCCAGCGGCATCGGGAGAACGGCCGGCGAGGTCCCGGGGGTGAGGGCGACGATGGCCCCGTCCGTGTGTGTGGGCGGGCACCGAGATCTGGGTGTCCGCCCACACCCTCGACTGCGCCTTTCATGTCACCGACCAGCGCATGGGCTGGCTCAAGGTCACTGCCCCCAACAAGACACGAGTCCGTCCGCACGAGGAGGCCAGCTTCCGTGGCCATCGTGCCGCCTTCTGCTCACGTGCGCCCGCTCGGCGTGCGGTGTCTGCTGACGGTGACGAAGCCAACCGCCGCGCCCAACGCCGCCACTGCCTCTGCGACGGCGGACGCCGTCTTCTCCGGATACCACACAGGCTCATACATGTTGGGCAGCGGTCCCAGGGAGCCCACGTCCACGTACCGGTACAGGAGCACCGCGCCGAGCGCTGCTGCCGCCACCAGGAAAGCGAACGCCCACACCCAACGGTTCCGCCCGCGCACCAGCACCAGGACGGCCGCGAGCGCCGCCGCCGCTCCCTGGATGCGGAACAGTGTCCCTTGGCTGATGCCGGTACCGATCGCGTCGTAGGCATCCGCGAGGTCGATATGGACGTAGGCGTCAACGGCGAGCCCAGCAGCGGTGAGCACCCGTAGCAACCACATCTCACACCCCCGGTAACGTCGTCACCGGCAGCCAACGCACCCTGTTCGCAGGAGGCCGGCTGCCACGTCTTTCATCACGTCACTTCACTACGGCCGAGCCGTGCATGAACGGGTGGACGTCGCAGCCACAACTGACCGTGCTGGCGGAGTTGAACGTGAAGTTGAAGGAATCACCCCTGAGCACCGGCGAATTCGGGCCGCCCGAGCCAGTCACCGTGTGCGCAGCCCCATCCTGATGGACCCAGGTCACCGTGGTGCCCTTGCGGACCGTCAGGGTTGAAGGCGAGAACGCGACGCCGGCCAGTCGACCGAGGAATCCGCAACTTAACTACGTGTCATGGCGTTGGACCGATCCAACTCTGGGCGAGTCGATACACGTCCCGCGCGGATGCGGGTCGCGCATCCGGACGTATCCGACGATACTCTGCACATCCCCGGTGCGTACAGGGGCTGTTGGGGCCTCGACGCTGCGACCGGACGCGACAACACGCTTCATAAGCGCCGCATCACGACAGCACATCCGCGCAGTGTTCCGGCGGTACCGCAACCAGGCCATCTTGCCTGGCCGCTCGCTTGCACACTTTCCGCAGCGCAGTCACCGGTGCACGGAAGGTAGCGGGAGCGCCGCCCCAGAGGCATCGTCCACGACCGCCCACGGAGCGCGTATAGCATTATTTGAAAGTTGTGGCAACATGGGACGTGTGGCATTTAGTGCTGCCGAGAACTTCCTTGTCGAACCCTTGGCCGGGAAGGCTCAGATAGGCGAGAGGAGTTCATCATGATCGCCAAACTGCTCGGCAAGCTGTCCTTCACCCGCCACTACGGCGCGTACGGGGTCGGGTGGGATGCGTACACCGGCGCCGACCGGGTGTGATCGCACCGCCGCCGGGCGCCCTCGGACACCCGGCGGCTCCCAGCCACACTGCCGACGATATCGACCTGGACAGGTACGAGAGTCGGGGACGATCTCATGGGCCGGACGAATAAGCCGCCGCGGCTGCACGGGGGCAGCTTCGCGGCCTGGAGCCGCGACCGGCTCGCAGTGGCGCGCCGCGGCGCTGACGAGTGCGGGGACGTCTGGCAACTGGAGCCCGGTGTCTATGTAGCCGCTGCGGCCGGGCCATGCGAAGCAGTCCTACGCCGCGCGCAGGACTTCCGCCAGGCATCCCCACCTCTCTTCCCGCCGTTGAAGCGGTCGAGCCGAGCACCGACATCTGAGGAGCGTGCACACGCGCACGCCGCCCGCATGCGCGGTCTACGCGCGCAGGCGGTCGCGGCCCGGACCGGTGAGATTGCACTCGGAGCCGCTCGATTCGCTGACCAGTGGCCCACAGACGAGGACGTCGAGGTCCTGCCCCTGGTCCGAAACGCCCTGGCAGAGATCGGCGTGCACTACGTCTACTCCGAAGACGCTCCCACCCTGCTGCCCTTCGCCACACGGCTCTTCCTGGCCCGGGAGGTACTCGAACGCCCCTCACGCTGGGTATGGCCGCGTCGGATCCCCACCCCGGCACGACGGTTTCGCACACGGCAGCAAGTCGCCTTCACCAACGCGTTGCGCCCGATCGTCCGCAGGCGCCGTTCATCGGGCCAGCTCGGTGACGACATGCTGGGACAGATGCTCCAGCCCTCCCCCCGCTACGGCCTCCTGACAGAAGAGGCCATCCTCGACACTCTCCCCGGGATCACCGTCGCCACCTTCGAAACGCCTTCCCGGGCAGCCGGCTGGATCCTGCTCCACCTGGCCTGGTATCCCCAGGCAGCAGGTCGCGTCGCGGCCGAAGCAGACGTGCTGCCCGCGGACCCGGCCGCGACAACCAGCACCCACCTCGACAGTCTGCGATACACCCAGGCACTCGTACGCGAGGTGCTCCGACTCCACCCCCCGAGCTGGCTACTGGTCCGGCGCGCCACGCGACAGACCCAGCTCGCCGACTACTCCATCGACGCCGGGTCCACCGTTCTCGTCTGCCCCTACACCGCCCACCGCGACGCACGGGAACACTCCGAGCCGGACCGGTTCCGGCCCGAACGCTGGCTCGATGACTCGGGCTCGCCGACGAAACCCGGGGTCTTCCTGTCCTTCGGTACCGGGCCGCATGGCTGCGAGGGAGCCGCACTGGCCATGGCGATGCTGACGCTCCTGACCGCGCAGATCGCCCGCTGTTACCAATTGAGCGAGCCCCCCGGACCACAACCCAGCTACCAGGTCACGACCTTCGGAGGTCTCGCAACGGTCGGCCTGCGCCTGCGTGCCACCCCGCGCGGCTCGGACAGTGCCGCTTTCAGCGGCAGGTCCCGCCGGCCCGGCGGCTGGCCTCGGCGTGGCGGGACTGGCCCCGCCGCAGCCCGTCTCCGATGACCCCACGAGGAGCCCTACGCATGTCCACGGAGACCCTGCTGGAGCGGATCATCGACTACGTGAACCGCGCCAACCCCTATCCGCTCTACGCCGAGCTCCGCGAGAACGGAGTGTCCCGGCAGAACGACGGCAGCTACCTGGTGGGCACGTACCACGAGATCGCCGCGCTGCTGCACAACCCGCGGATCAGCTCGGACCTCCGCAACCGCACCGAACCGAACGAGGCACTGGCCCGCCCGGACGGTCTGTCACCGGCCTTCATCCGCGTGGACGACCCGGAGCACGACCGGCTCCGCCGTCTGACGATGCGCCCGTTCGGCCCGCCGCACTCCCCAGGCCGGGTCGACGCCCTGCACGACGACATCGAGGAAATCGCCCGGGAACTGATCGACGGGTTCCGCGGCAGGGAACGGATCGACCTCGTCGACGACTTCGCCTACCCGCTGCCGGTCACGGTCATCTGCCGGCTGCTGGGCGTCCCCCAGGAGAACATGCCGCAACTGCGTACCTGGACAAACGCCGTCATCGAATCCCCCGACCGCTCCCCGGGCGACGACCCGGCCGGACAACACGCGGGCATGGACGCCCGGTCGGCAATGGCCAACTACATGGGCGAACTGGCCGCCGAGCGGGCCCACCACCCCTCGGACGACATGATCTCCGAGCTGGTCCACGACGAGGGCCCCGAAGGACGGCTCACCAGACCGGAGTTGATGACGACGCTGGTGCTCCTGATGATCGCGGGGCACGAGACCACGATCAATCTGATCACCAACGGGATGCTCACCCTGCTGCGCCACCCGGAGGAACTGGCGCGGCTGCGCCGGGAACCGGAGCTGATGCCGTCGGCGGTGGAGGAACTGCTGCGGTACGAGCCGCCGGTGCAGATGCTGCCGCAGCGCACCCCGCTGACCGATATCGAGATCGGCGGCACCGCCATCCCCAAGGGCGCACCGCTGTTCCTGATCCTCGCCTCCGGCAACCGGGACCCGCTGCGGTTCGAGAACCCCGACCACTTCGACCCGGCCCGCCGCGACAACCAGCACTTCGGCTTCGGCAGCGGCATCCACAACTGCTTCGGCGCACCGCTCGCCCGTATCGAGGCCCAGGTCGCGCTGACCGCGCTGCTCGACCACCTGGACGATCCCCAACTAGCCGAGGACCCTCCCCCCTACCGCCACAGCCCGATCCTGCGCGGGCCGCAGCATCTGCTCCTCGTGCGGACGACGGGCGCCGCTCCGTGAGGCTGAGACCGCTCAGCCGGAGGACCTGGCCGGCCCCGCCCACGGCACCGTCAATCTGCCGCTGCACGTGGCCTGTTAGGGCCGCCTCTCCTACGGCCTGGAGCAGTCGCGCTCCCTTATGGCCCCAGCCATACGTGCACCGCAAGGCAGGGGACTTCCCGGCCCAGGGCTTTCCCTGGGCCTCAGGAGACTTGGATGCTGGCCTCGGTGATCGATGAACTGGACATGAGCGTGTCGGTGATCTGCTCTTGCGAGGACCGTGCCCGAGCCTCCATGGCCGTGCGGGCCGCAGCAGGATCGCGCTTCCGGATGGCATCCAGAATCGCCTGTCGCTCATGTGCGGCCGACGCAGAGAAGGGCAGCGACTTCAAGGTGATCCGCAGGATACGTTCCAGTTCGTCGAAGACCCGAGTGATCGACTGCGCCAGCATGTCATTACCGCACCTGTTGGCGATGATCGTGTCGAACTCCAGGTTGGCACGGAGGAATGCGTCGATACTCTCCGCGTTGCCCAACTCGTAGCTGACTTCGAGGAGTTCTTCCATTCGGACGAGATCGTCGGCCGAGCAGCCGAGCCTGGCTGTGAGGCCGGCGGCTTCGGTTTCCAACAGTTGCCGGAACGCGCAGAGTTCCCGTGCCCCCTTCAAGGTCACAGGCAGGATGCGGTATCCCGAGCGTGGTAGTGCCTGGACCAGTCCGTCGCGCTGCAGCCGAGTCAGGGCTTCCCTCACCGGCATCGCACCGGCACCCGCCAGGTGTGACAGTTCCGACTTGGTGACATGGGCGCCTGGCTCCAGCTCAAGTTCGATGATCCGCCGCTTGATCGCAAGGTACGCACGATCGGTGGCGTTCGAGCCGGCATGGTCTGCGCTGAGAATGGCAGGCAGATACTTCACGTGCCCATCCTAAGGACTTGATATCTCAGTGAGAAGCCCTTGGATCCTAGCGGCCGATGGGCAGGGGGAGGAAATCCCTACTCGCCAACGGCCCCCTCGCCAACGGCCCCCGCGCCCCTTGGCGCAGCGGCCTGTTGCCGCTGCTCTTCTGCCTTGCCTAGCCCCCAGTGTCGATACTTTCTTCAGTCGACGTCGTGGGTACGCGATCGAATCGGTCGGTCTGAGGGTGGCAAGACATCGGAGCCCAGAGCAGACGATCAGGTCGCGGTCGTCGTCTGCGTGACGAAGGTGTCTGCGATCTGCGCAACCCACTCCGGATTCTCCAGCGGTGGGTAATGTCCGATGCCAGGCACCCGCAGCAGTTGTGCCACCGAGCCCATTTCCGCGACCGTGTCATCGACCAACTGATCTTGCACGAAGAAGTCGTCGGTGCCCTGCACAAGCAGGACCGGGCACCGCACATCGCCGAGCCGGCCGCGCAGATCATGGGAAGCCCACGCCTGACCGTCGAGCTGCCCAGCCTGCTGGGAAGTGCTGCGCTGAAGCCATCGAAGCTCGACCTCCTGCCCGGGTGTCAGCTTCTTGCTCGCCGAGGCAACCGCCGCGTACTCAAGGTGGTCCGTCCAGCCGGCATCGGGTGCGCTCGTCCGACCTGCCAGCAACGCAGCAGCCTCGGCCGACAGCGGTGTCCACGACGCTGCCTGCATCGCGACGACCCCTCGATAGCTGTCTCCATGGTGAGCGGCCAGATCCAGTGCCGTCAGGCCTCCGACGGAGGCGCCGAGTACGAACGGAGAGATCCCAGGCAGCACCGTGCGCACGAACGCGTGCACGAACTCGGCGTGGTCGTGAATGGAAGCCCCCGGCTGCCACTGCGCCGGGTAAGAACGGCAGTGTCCGGGAAGATCGGGGGCGATCGCGCGATATCCGCGTTCGGCGAGCAACGGCAGAAGGTACCGGTAGACCCGAGAGTCGGTGGCCCCCGGGTGGATACACACGATCGGGATGCCTTCCCCGGCCTCGTCGAAGTAGGTGCGCGCGCCGTTGACCGCGACGTAGCGGCCCGTGATCGGTTCGAAGATCGTCATTTCTCAAGTCCTTGCTGGCCACGTACAGAGATCTTTAGCCGCGGGGTAGCGGCCTGGCGCCAGTATCCTTGCGAGATCCCAGTAAAGCAATCTGAGATCTCAGCGCGCGCTTCTCCAGGGCGAGGACGGCTTGGAGCAGTGACGTGAGGTGGTTGGGGCTGCAGCCGGGCCACGAACCTGCCTGGAGCACCTTGAACCCTCAGCAACCGCCCACAAGTTGACCGGGCGAGCCGTCACCAAAGATCGAGGTAGCACAGCCCTGCCTGGGCCCCAGGGTCGCCCGCACCCGTTGGCGGACGCTCTTATATTTCGCTAAGAACGTTTCTCTAGCGTCCCGTTCATGATGACGCAACGTGGTGTAGTCGGATCTGTTGTCCTCACGGCGGTCGCCCTGACGTCCGCCGTCGGGGTCGCTGCTGCGGCTCCCGACCCCGCCAAGGCCGCCGCCTCCGTATCCCACGGCAAGGTGACGGACAACCTGTACATGTCGCTCGGCGATTTCGAAGATGCCACGTCCGGCGAGAATCCGAAGGTCAAGGCCATGATTGACCGTAAGGACATCGGGGGCGTGCAGGTGGTGGTGCCATGGAAGGCCCTTGAGGGGAAGAAGGGGGAGTACAAGTGGTCGCGACTGGACAATGCCCTCAAGTACCTCCAGGAACGCCACAAGAAGCTGTTCGTCCAGGTTCAGGACCGGTTCTTCGACGTAGCCATGAAGGACGCCAACGTCCCCCAGTACGTGAAGGACGAGGGCGGACTCGCGCCGACGGTCGATGAGAACCCCGACAACCCCACCACCCACGGGGCCATGGTCGCGCAGTGGAACAAGGGCGTGCGAGCCGACTTCCAGGCCATGCTGAAGGCGATGGCGGAGAAGTTCGACGGCAGGCTCGCCGGCGTGAACCTTCCGGAGACCGCGGTCGAGGTGGACACCAAGACGGATCACACCAAGTACACCTCGAAGTCCTACATCGACGCCGAGATCGACAACATGCGTTTCGGTAAGAAGGTCTTCGCCAAGACGCAGTTCATCCAGTACATCAACTTCCTGCCGGACGACGACGACCACAAGCGCATGAAGGAAATGTTCGACGTCGCCAGGGACAAGAAGATCGGCATCGGAGGCCCGGACACCCTGCCGGACCGGCCGTACCAGATGGAGAACTCCTACAAGTTCCTCCACGAGTACAAGGACTCCCTCCCCCTCGTCGCGATGGCCGTCCAGGAACCCGACATCAACGCCAAGGACCCCAAGACCGGCAAGCCGTACACCCGCGAGCGGTTCACGAGCTTCGCTCACGACTACCTCGGGGCACGCCAGATGTTCTGGACCACCGAGGCGGACTGGCTGCAAAAGCCTGCGGCATAGGGCGGTCGTGAAGGTCTACCTTCGACTGCCGCGGGCGCAGGACTACCGTGCTGAGCAAGTCCCGCCCAATGGCCGGGGCGCCACCCGCGGTTGGGAGCGCCCCGCCCCTGTCGGCGTCGGCTGAACGGTGACCCAGTCTGGGCGCCTGAGTTCCAGTGCTTGTCGCAACACCCTTGATGATGAGAGGCGTGCTGATGGGAAGACGGGGGCGGAAGCGTCGGCTTGAGCTGGAGAAGATCGGAACGGCCGGTCGCAGAGCGGCCGGCCGTTCCTGGACACACGAAGGCGGGCACTGGCGCTACGCCTCCTGCTGACGACCGGCCGACCGCGCCCCACCAAGGGCACGTCCTGGCACGCGACTTGAAGCACCACCGGCTCCACAACCCAACACATCCGCATCCTCCCGACCAGGGAGGCGACCAAGCATGGCAGCCCTACGACACCACCCAACACAGCACAACCAGGCCCTCCAAGGGCAGGGCTGTGACTCTGCCTCCCGCAAGGTGAACTGAGGCCGCTGGACACGCCTGTTGCTTCGGCAGGTTCCGGTGTGCCCACCGGATGACCCGGTCTATCGTGCTCCTGTGGACCACTTGACCATCGAAGACCCGACCCACATAGGCCCATACCGCCTCATCGCCCGCCTCGGCGCCGGCGGTATGGGGCTCGTCTACCTCGCCCGGTCGGACGGGGGACGGACCGTCGCGGTCAAGGTCGTGCAGGCCGAATTCGCCCAGCACCACGAATTCCGCAAGCGGTTCGCGCGCGAGGTCACCGCGGCGAGGCGGGTCGGCGGGGCCTGGACAGCCGGGGTCCTCGACGCCGATACCGACGCGCAGACACCCTGGGTCGCGACGCAGTACGTTCCCGGGCCCGACCTGCACACCGTCGTGGCCGAGCGGCACGGGCCGTTGCCCGAACACTCGGTCAGGGTCCTCGCCAACCGACTCGCGCTCGCGCTGCAGGTCATCCACGAGGCGGGCCTCGTCCACCGCGACCTCAAGCCGTCCAACGTCCTGGTCACCGTCGACGGGCCGCGCGTCATCGACTTCGGCATCGCCCGTGCGCTCGACAGCATCAGCGGAGACAGTCTCCAGACCCGCACCGGCATGGTGATCGGCTCCCCCGGCTTCATGTCGCCGGAGCAGGTCCGCGGACTCCAAGTCACCGCTGCCTCCGATGTGTTCTGCCTCGGCTCGGTCCTCGCCTACGCGGCCACCGGACGCCAGCCCTTCGGCGCGACCGGCAACGGTCTGCACGCCCAGCTGTTCCGGGTCGCGGAGGAGGAACCAGACCTGGACGGGCTGCCCGAACCGCTCCTCGGACTCGTACGGGAATGCCTGCACAAGGACCCGGCGCAACGCCCCACGCCGGAACAGGTCGCCGCCCGCACCACCACGCAAGACACCACCGAGTGGCTGCCGGGCGCACTGCTCGGCCAACTCGGGCGACATGCGGCACAGTTGCTGGACTTCGACCCGCTGCGCCCGCATACGGCCATCGTGCCGGGCCCAGGCGCTGCTCCGCCGCACGCCCAGGCGGCACCCGCGCCCACACCCCAGCCCGAGCAATCAGCCTCCGCACCTCAGCCCGTTCACGCGCCCGCCGCACCCCCGCCGGACGCACTCGCGTACGCGCCCACAGTCGGGCCGGGATACGACGAGGCCGCGCGCGCCCCGGAGCGACGGCGTCCCCGGGCCCGCATGGTGGTCGCGTCGGCCGTCGCCCTCCTCGCCGCCGTGGGAGCGGGACTGCTCGCGCCCTTCTCGTCGCAGGGCGACGAGAAGGGCCCCACGTCCACTCCCGTACCGAGCGCGTTCCGCGGTCGCTGGGTGGGCTTCGGCCAACCGCTGATGGCCTCCGGGGAAACGGGACCGTCGCACGCCCGGCTGGTGATCACGAAGAAGGGCGCCGAGGTGGCCCTCATGGACAACCGGACGCTGTGCGTCTGGGACGCCGTGATCACCAAGGTCGATGAGCAGTCCCTCACGCTCGACACGGGCAAACTCAAGACCACCGCCCCCAGCAACGGCACGGAGGGCTGCCTGCAGCAACCCACGGGCACGCTCACCAGGTTGGGCGGGACACTCAGGTGGGGCGGCGACATCTTCGAGCAGAGCCCGCGCACCAACGCCGAGGGCGGCGTACCGGACGCCTACCGGACCTGGTGGAACGGCCTGGCACCGAACGGCACCACTGTCGAGCTCGGGATCGGTTACGAACGCACCCGACACGCGGTCGAGATCAACCGCCTGAGCAGCACCAAACAGCGATGCCGGTACTCGGCCGAGGCGTTCGCCGAGTACCAGGGAAGGCTTCTCATCGGTCCCGGCAATAAGGAACCCGGCTCATCCGCACCGAGCTGCGCCGTCAGCTCCCCCGAGTTCACTCTCGACACAAAGGGCGAGGAGGCGGGCCACATGCAGATGAACACCGTCGGCATGGCCAGCGCCGCAGAGTGGTTCATCAGCCTGACCCGCAAGAGCTGATGAGTTTCTGAGAAGCGCCATTCAGGAGTCGTAAGACACCGATGTCAGAGGGCGTCTGCGCTGCCGGAGTTGTGCATCTTGCCGAAGATGGGAGCACCCGCGGTCACGGGCCGCCTTTACGCCCTTTCAGACGGTAGACGCCGACCGTTATCGTGTCCGGCGTCATCGTCGACGAAGGGGATGCGTCATGGGGTGGGGTACCGGCAAGGGGTCAACGGGCGAGGGAAGCGGCGGCCACCGCGGGGACAAGGACCCTGGCAAGGACAAGCCCTCGGATGACACCGCCCAACCCAAGTCGGGGCCGAAGCACAAGAAGGCCTGACACGATGACCACCACGGAGGCCGAGGAACTGGCCGCGGTCCGGACCCTGCTCACCGCGATCGCCGACGAGAACGGTGAGCTGCCAGAACCCTGGGCCTCGGCCATCGCCACCGTGCGGCGGCACGAGTTCCTGCCCCGAGTGCTCTGGCAATGGGATGGCGACCGCTACGTTCGCATCGACGCCGAGGAGCAGCCGACGCAGTGGCGTGCTACCGCGTACGCGAACACCTCGGTGGTGACTCAGGTCAATGATGGCAAGCCGGTCGAGGACGGGGAGAAGGTCTTCCCGTCCTCGTCGGCCTCGGCGCCGGCGATCGTCGCCCGCATGCTGGGCATCCTCAACGCCCGCCGCGGGGAACGGGTGTTGGAGGTGGGGGCGGGGACCGGCTGGAACGCCGCCCTGATGGCTCACGTTGTGGGCCCGCAGAACGTCACCACCGTGGAGGTGGACGCAGAGGCCGCCGGGCAGGCCGCGGTCTCCCTGGAGCGCCTGGCCCCCGGCGCCCGGGTGGTGGTGGGCGATGGCCTGCTCGGTGCCCCCGCCGGCGCACCCTACGACCGCATCGTGGTGACGTGTTCCCTCAACCACGTCCCCGAAGCCCTGCTGGAACAGACCCGGCCCGGTGGCACGATCCTCACTCCGTGGTCCAGGCCCTGGTGCAACTACGGCCTGCTCCACCTGACCGTCCGCGACGACGGCAGCGCTCAAGGCCGCTTCCACCCCTACGCCGACTTCATGCCCGCACGCGGGCAACGCCTCGACCTGCGGATCTTCCGCGACGTCGTCGCCGACCACCACCAGCCCACCGAATCCCGGACCAGCGTGGCACCGGACGCGGTCGCCGGCGACGAGGACTTCGCCGCCCAGTTCGCGCTCGCCCTGTGCCTGCCGGACCTGTGGTTCGCGTGGCACGAGAACCCCGCCGTCGAAGGAGTCGTCCGCCGGCTCTGGGTCGCCACCGTCGACACCACGTCCTGGGCCGCCATCGACGAAATGGAGGACGGGGGCGACATGTTCACCGTCTGGCAGCACGGGCCGCGCCGGTTGTGGGGCGAGGTCGAAGCCGCCTGGGCCTGGTACACCGCTCATGGGCGCCCGGGCCCCGGCCGCTTCGGGATGACCATCGACGCTGACGGCACACATCAACCGTGGCTCGATAGCCCAGGTACGCCGCTTTGAACGGCATGGGACACCAAGCCGCCTGGTGCAGGGTCAGGCGGCCAAGCCAGGGGCCCGGGTGGGGTTCTGGGACCAGGGGTCCTTCTTCTTGCGGGATGGCAGGCGTCGAAGGCGGTGCTGCCTGGGGGATGCTGGGAGTGCAGGGCGACCGTTCCGGGGGTCCGGCGTCCAGGGCTGAGCGCCCCGCTCGGCAAGAACACCGCAGCCGCGCTGTGGATGCAGGAAGTCCCACTCGGCCGGTCGGACCGGCAAGCTGCTGAGGCAGTGCACTGCAGAATCGAGTTCACCTACGCCGGGGCTCTGGAACTGGACGATCCCGGCTTTCGCTTCCGTCGCAGAGTCCTGGTGACTTCCTCGAACATCTCTATGGGCGGGGGTGCATGGCGGCAACGCGCACGCGGGCGCGGAGTGTGCGCAGCGTCCCGTCCAGCAGTTCGGCCGGGGAGGGCAGGATGTTGAGCGCGACGGTGCGCCGGGTGATGTCCGCGCCCTGTCGTTCGATGCCGCCGAGCAGATGCTGTTTGGCAATCAACGGCGGGCGAAGGAGGAGTTGTTCCTCCGCGTCGGCGTGGCGCAGCGCGTCCTGGGCGATGTCCATGACCGTGCGGGCCTGTTGGCATGCGTGGGCGACGAAGGCGCGTACGGCCGGGGTTTGGCGTCCGGACTCCAGGTCGGCGCGGGTGATGCCGAAGTCGGTCAGCGTGGTTTGAGGGAAGCGCAGTTGGCCGAGGCGCAGGTCCGCGGCGAAATCGGCCAGGTCGTCGACGCGTTGGCCCACATCAGCCACGAGCCGCAACAAGGGGTGACTGACCCGGTTCGCGGCGCCAGGGTAACGGGAGCTGCAGACGAGGTTGAGGTAGGTCACGGCAACACCGTCGAGGCAGCGGTAGTAGTCCTCGTCGATGGCGTACCCGGCGAAGGAGAGGTTCCCGGCCTGGCCCGCGAGGTAGTCACGGACGTGGGCCTGGGGGACCCCGTTGACGGCGACGGTGTGCAGGAAGGCACGCACCAGCGCGTGTGTGGAGGATCCGGTGGCCAGCCCGTGCGCGGCCGCTTCGGCCCAGGCATGGAAGCGTCCGCTGTAGTGGTGGGCCGAGGGGAGGTCGGCCAGGTCGTCGGTGTGTTTTCCGAAGGCGACAGTGGCGAGGACATGGGGCTGCCAGGCGGGAGGCAGGACCGTACGCATCGCTGGGTAGGAGAGCGGTTCCACGCGGGCTACGTAGTGCGCCGCGGTGGTGTAATCCGCGCGCAGCGGTTCGTCATTGATGCCGCCTGCATGCAGAGTGCGGCTCCAGAGCACCATCGTTGACGGTCTCCTTCCTCGGCTCGATTAGG
This sequence comes from Streptomyces sp. NPDC090442, assembly GCF_044769405.1. Taxonomy (NCBI): domain Bacteria; kingdom Bacillati; phylum Actinomycetota; class Actinomycetes; order Kitasatosporales; family Streptomycetaceae; genus Streptomyces; species Streptomyces sp. NPDC090442. The sequence goes on along the minus strand of NZ_JBIVXW010000004.1, from coordinate 126,733 downwards.
CGGATGACACCGCCCTCACCCGGGTAACAACTATCCAAAACTGCGCAAACACATGCAACGCACATGAGGAGGACGGATGGGGACACACGCCGCGACACAACACGTCGCGTGCATCATGGACGGCAACGGTCGGTGGGCGCAGCAGCGGGGTCTGCCACGCGCACTCGGCCACAAGGCCGCCGAGAAAGCCATCGACGCGGTGATCAAAACAGCCCTGGAGGAAGAGATCCCCTGGCTGACCCTGTTCGCGTTCTCCACCGAGAACTGGTCACGCCCGGAAGAGGAAATCTCCTCCATCATGGACGTCTGCTACCAGTATCTACGCAACAAGGTCCACGAGTGGCACCGTGCCGGCGTCCGGTTCCGTAGCCTGGGCGAGACGTCCCCCAAGATCCCCGATGGCCTGCGCCAAGAGTTCCAGTACGCCCAGCAACTGACGCAGGACAACGACAAGATGACACTCACGGTGGCCTTCAACCACGGCGGCCGCAGTGAGATCGTGCGCGCGGCGCGCACTCTCATCGAGAAGCAGGTCCCGCCCGAGGAGGTGACGGAGGAGAGATTCGCCGAGCACCTGCCGAGTCCCGACATGCCCAATGTGGACCTTGTCATCCGCACCTCTGGCGAACACCGGTTGTCCAACTTCGCGCTGTGGCGGTGCGCCTATGCCGAGTTCGCCTTCCCCGAGGTGCTCTGGCCCGACTTCCGCGCCGAGCACTTCCGACAGGCGCTTGACCTCTACGCCCAGCGGGAGCGCCGATTCGGGGGTGTCGCCGGCTCGATCCCCCACCCCCGTTCCCTCCAACCACAGCCGCCGGCCGGCCTCGTCGCGTCGCTACCCTCCCTCTCCAACGTCTTGAGCCTCCCCGGCGGCATCGCCACCCGGCTCGGCGGGCATCTGCTGACCGGGTTGTACGACACCGCCCGGTACGCCAAGTCCCAGCTCGACACCCGTCCTACAGCGCGGCTGTGACCTCGCCACTGCCATCGGTGCAAGGCCGGCACCAGCGACGGTGCCAGGCATGGACACCGCCAAGACGAACATGGACGCGACGGCGCCTGGCACCAGGGCGCGCGTATCGAATACCGTTTCGCGTTCGGGAAGTTGCCGTTGAGCTGGACTGGCCATGCCGGGAGGTCTGGGCGGCGATCCAGACGGTGAGGTCGCACGCGATCCAGCGTGGATGCCGCACTCCCCCGAGTGCCGGACCTGTGGTTCACGCAGCCGGAGCGGGGAAGCCACCTGCCGTCCGCTCCCCTGCGCCCGCGGGGCCTGCCTGGCCACCCGTCTCCGAGACTGCCGCCGCGCAACGGGCACTTGGCGTCGGCCGGAGCTGGGCGAGCGCAGCTCAGCGATCGGGAGTCGTCCCGCTCCTGTTCGCAGCGTCACCGCAGGATGGGGTCACGCAGCGGAGGCACGACACACGTCGGCTCCCAGGCAGTCACCAAACGCCAGCGTTTCCCGGGGCTGGGCGGCGGCGAACAGCCGTGCTCGCTCAGGCAGGTGATCATCTGGCCTTCGGTGGCGACGAGTTGTTCGCCATCGTCGGCGATGCGGTAGCACTCAAACGGCTCCGCGGGCAGCAACGCCCTCGCCTCGGGACCTGGCCCGCGAACTGGCGTGCCCACCATCGCCCACACCCGCTCGGCCTCGCCCGGCACCGAGCTCCGGTGACCCTGTAGGTCGCGCTGCCTGGTCGGACGCTGGGGCCGTGATCCGCCCGAGGTGACGGTTCCTCAGATGCGCCGAGACAAGAAGGCGACCAACCCTATGTATGAGATGGCGGCGGTGGCCACGAACCAGAAGTACGGATCGCCGCTTCTTCCAGACGCCAACTCGCCGATAAAGGCGCCGAGATTGCCCACGGTCAGCACGATGCCCGTGCCAGCCCAGGCCAGCCCTCCGATCCTGGCGAAGCGTTCGTCGGGCGCCTTCTCCGTGAAGCCCTGGTAGGTCTCGCTTCGGCGCCCCAGCAGCATTAAGGCAAGACTGCAGGCTGCCAGGATCCCGAACGTGACCAGGCCGCGGACGAGTTGGCCGCCGAAGGTCGCGGCCACGAGACAGGCCCCGCCGACGGCGAGGAAGAAGCCGGGGACGGACCGCCTGGCTGCGTTACTGCTCATCCGCTGGGCTTTCATTGACATGAAACATCTCCTCAACGCCGACCTCGAAGAACTTGGCCATGGACAAAGCGAGCGGCAGGGAAGGCGTGTACCGCTCGGTCTCGATGGCATTGATCGTCTGCCGTGAGACCCCGAGGGCCGTACCCAACTGCCCCTGGGAAAGCCCCCGCAACGACCGCAGTTTCCTGACACTGTTCCGCACATGTAAAGCGTACTTGTCACCCCTCGACGCGTGTCAAGCTCGCTTTACAGGACTGGCAGGGCCGCACGGCGCCTCGGACACCTCACTCACCGCGCCGATGGCCAGTCCGGCACGGAACGGTCGAGTGCACCTCCTCCGCTCCCCGCAAGGCCACAACTCCGCCCGCGAGTACGGCGCCTGCACCGGCCACACGGGATGCAGCATCTGCTGTGCCGGGCCGCCTGGGATGTCGACGCGGTACGCAACGATGTCCGCGACTACGTCGTGGACCATCTCAATGACGAGCAGGCCGTGCTGGTGGTCGACGAGACCGGGGACGTGAAGAAGAGCGTCCACACTGTCGGCGTTCAGCGCCAGTACACCGGCACCGCCGGGAGAATCGAGAACTCCCAGGTCGCGGTCGACCTTGCCTACGCAGGCCGGCGCGGACACGCAGCGGTCGACCGGGAGCTGTACATTCCGCGCTCATGGGCAAACGATCCGGATCGCTGCCAGGCCGCGGGCCTTCCCGAACAGACGGCCTTCGCGACCAAGCCGGACCTCGCCCGGCAGCTGATCGAGCGGTTCCTGGACGCCAGGCATCACGCCGCCTGGGTTACCGGGGACAAGGTCTACGGCGGGAACCTGAAGCTACGTGCGGCTCTGGAAGCACGCGGCACGGGCTACGTGCTGGCCATCGCCTGCTCGACCGAACTCCCCACCGCAGCAGGCAAGTTCCGAGCAGACAGCCTGGTCAAGCGGCCCCCAAACGGGCCTGGCAACGGCTGTCCTCAGGGGCAGGGGCCAAGGGCCACCGCTTCTACGACTGGGCTGTCATCGATCTCACCGATCCTCGCCCCGGCAGCAGCCAACTGCTGATCCGCCGCAACCGCACCACCGGTGAACTTGCCTTCTACCGCTGTTTCTCGCCCCGCCCGGTGCCCCCGACGGCGCTGGTGCGGGTCGCGGGCTCAAGGTGGCGTGTGGAGGAGACCTTCCAGACCGAGAAGGGGCTCGCCGGACTCGACGAGCATCAGGTCCGCCGCTTCGACTCCTGGACCCGCTGAGTCACCCTCGCCATGCTCGCCCACGCCTTCCTCGCTGCCGTCCGCGCCGACGAACACGCCCGGCACCCCGCCTCGGAGGAGCTGATCCCGCTCACCTGCAACGAGATTCAGCGCCTGTTCGTCGCCCTCGTCGTCCGCCCCGTGCACGCCGCCGCCCACCGGCTCGGCTGGTCCGACTGGCGGCGACGTCATCAGGCCCAGTCCCGAGCCAGCCACTACCACCGGCAAGCCGCGAACCAGACATGATGTGCCGAGCACGCTGGTTGGCAACTGCGCACGGCAGTTGGCCACTTGGGCGCTCAGCGGGTGAGGGGCATCTGTTCAGCTGAGGACCGCGGTGGCTTCGATCTCGACCAGATGGTCGGGAACGTCCAGTGCCGCAACGCCCAGCAGCGTAGCCGGCGGGACCGGGGTGCATCCCAGCTTTGCGGCCGCCCGGGAGATCCCCTCCAGGAGCGGGGGCATCTTGTCGGGAGTCCAGTCGACAACGTAGAAGGTCAGTTTTGCCACGTCGTCGAAGGAGCCGCCGGCCTCGGCCAGGGCGGTGCCTATGTTGAGGTAGCACTGCTCGACCTGCGCGGCGAGGTCGCCTTCGCCGACCGTGATCCCCTCGGCGTCCCAGGCGACCTGCCCGGCGATGAAGACCAGCTTCGACCCAGTTGCGATCGAGACCTGCCGGTAGACATCGATCTCGGGCAATCCGCTGGGGTTCACCAGGGTGATGGCCATGCCGTCCGCCTCCTTGTCCGGGCATCGTGGGCCCGTGCTCGTCACTCCAGACCCTCTTTGGTCTCTTGTGGTTACTCAGGAACCGTAAGAGAGCGGTCGCTGACATGGAAGAACGCACTTTTTAGTGACTGGAGAACCTGATGGTGACCAAACAGATCAAGGGCCGATCCGAGGTAGCGGACCTCAGGCGCGCGGACTCATTGGCGCGAGAGATCTTCTCCGACGTCGCCAACAAGTGGGCGTTCCTCATCGTCGAGACTCTCGGTGAACGCACCCTTAAGATTCAGCGAGCTGCGGAACGAGATCGAGGGCATCAGCCACAAGATGCTCACTCAGAACCTGCGCACGCTGGAGCGCAACGGCCTGGTCGAGCGCAGCGTGCACCCCACCGTCCCGCCGCGTGTCGAATACACCCTCACCGATCCGGGCCAGGGCCTGCGCGCAACCGTCGACGGAAAGTATGACCGGACCCACCGGTACTTCGGTCATATCGAGGCCGCCCGCCACCGCTTCGACGGCTGACGGCTGACGGCTGACGGCTGATCACGATATACAGCTGGAGTATTAGGATTCGGCTGTGGTCGGCGGGGGCTGGCAGTTGTACCGTGCCGCGCGTCCTCAAGGGCCCGCGGACCGATGACGGTTCGAATCCGAGGTGGACCGGGTGAGAGACGAGGTGCCAGCCGATGCTGATGGAGACCGTGTTTCGGAGTGGGGAACTGCCTGCGGTCGATCGGTTCGAGGTCTTCCGCGAAATCATTAGCCGTAGCCATGCCCCCACACACGTCACCAGCGATTTCGCGGCGGAATACGATGCGCATCATCGCGTGCTGGAACTCGGGGCGATTCGCGTGTGGCCCGTAACCTGCCATCCGGTGCGGTTCGAGCGGACGACGAAGCTGATCCGCCAGTCCGATCCCGAGCAGTTTCACCTTGCGCTTCCGCTGTCGGGTGTCAATCAGTTGGCCTGGGATGACCAGGAGGCCCAGTTCAGTCCCTACGAATTGCACCTCGTCGACAGTTCACGGGTCTTCGACCTCCGCATGAACGTCGTCGATGGTCACGAGCGCTTCGCGGGGATGGGGATTGATGTCCCCAAGGCGTTGCTGCCGTTGCCGGCAGGCCGGGTGGAGCGATTATTCGGGCAGGGGATTCCAGGGAGCGATGGGATCTGTGCGCTCATGGCCCGGTCTCTGCTCCAAATCGTCGCGGACAGCGCGTCGTACAAGCCTGCCGACGGGGCCCGTCTGGAGACGGTACTGGTCGATCTGATCGCCGCGGTGTTCGCCCGCGTCCTCGATGACGACAGGTCCCTCCCGCCGGAGTCCCATCAACGCACGCTTACCCTACGCATCAGGGCATTCATCCAACAGCACCTGCACAACCCCGAATTGACTCCGCGCAGCATCGCCGCCGCACACCATATTTCCCTCAGCTATCTGCACCGCCTCTTTCAACAGGAAGGCGACACGGTGGCCGGCAGGGTCCGCCGCCAGCGCTTGGAACGCGCACGTCGCGATCTCGCCGACCCCGCCCAATACGCCATCCCGATCCACACCATCGCCGCCCGCTGGGGCTTCCCCCGCGCCGCCGACTTCAGCCGCGCCTTCCGCACCGCCTACGGCGTCCCGCCCAGGGACTACCGGTACCAAGCCACACGAACAGCCAGCCGTGCCATCGAGTAGACGCGTTGCGAAGCGAGAGTTCGTCGCTGCGCTAACGATATGGGCGATCACCTTGCCACAGGTCGGCCCGGTATTCCTTCTCAAGACGGAGATGGTCGGTACCTGCGGCACAGAACCCATGACTGGCGGGTTCTTGGTGTTGGCGTTGGTGCTGGTATCGGTTCTGTCAGTCAGATCGGCGGGTAACTGAACTGGAGCGGTACGAGCCCCGGGAGTCATCGCCGGGGCTCTCGGTCTATCCGCAGCTTGCATTGCCGCTGTCCCAGTCTGTGGGAGCGGTGGGAACAGTTGCTGTTCGTCGAAGGCGGGGCTTGCCCAAAGGCCGGTCACCGTCTGACGGTTACCGCTGGTTGACGGATTTCGAGGAGCGGCCTCGTTGTTCGGTCAGCTGATCAGCCGGTGAGCAGCCTCCACTTCATGACTGCCAGGGTGAATTCGATGGGGACGAAGTACATGCCCCGAAAGCACTGTGGTTGCCTGCCGGGAAGGTGGCCGTCAAGGACGGTGTTCTCGTTCTCTGTTGCGGGGCAACTGACCCTCTGGTCAAACGCGGTGAGGGTTCCGCGGGCCTCGTCTGCCGAGTAGCCGTTCACGCCGGCGAAGACGGGGCTCCCGCTGTCACCGTTGACTCCCGCGATACCGTCAGCCGTCTGCGCGGTGGCGTAGGCGCTGTCGGTCAGTACCAAAAAGCCGTGCAACCACTGGTAGTAGTCGCTCCGGGTGATCTTGATGTTGCAGTGGACTCCTCCGTTCGCGCCGTCCTCGCACACGTAGTCCCCGACGTTGTTGTGGCCCAAGCCGACAACGGGCTTGGCGTACCCGTCGATTTGCTTCGCCGTGCCGTCGTACAGGTAGCCGGCCGCGTGCTCTCCGTGCAGTGAGATGCCGACGGTATCGGTGAACTTGTTGTCCCACGAGTTGCTCGCCCGGGTGCTTTTGCCGACGGGGTGCCCGTTGACCCCGGCTTCGCCTTCGCCCCATGTCCACCATTGGTGATCGGATCCATCGCAATGGTTTGCGGTGGTGAGCAGGTAGTTGCCGTGTCGGTCCAGGACGCCGAACCCGCTGGCGCATATGCCCCCGGCGGGGTTGTGCAAGGCCGATCCGCCGTACCAGGGGGCCAAGTCGTTGTGACGCGTGGGTCCCGGGGCGGTTGTCGCTGACCGGGGTGAGGCATCCTGCGAGTGTGGCGATGGTGGTGTTGCCGGGTCCGTGGGCAGTGGCTTGTATGCTGCGACCGTGTGGATTCCGGTGATGCGGTCAGTTCGGGCCTTGACCTGATCCGACCTGTTCTGGCGAACACTGCGGGGCAGCGGATCCGCGGAATCCGCAGCATTCTGCTTCCGCGCACCACGGACCTCGGCGTAGCCGATCTCCAGACCGCTGCCGTCGACTGCGGCTCCGATGCCGGTGATGCGGATCGGAGTCGCCGTGCCGGACAGCGGTACCGTGACCGGTTTGCCTCCCTGGATCAGCTTGTTGCGTGCGGCGTGCAGCTCGGCCTTGGAGTAGCGGGAGGGAAGGACCTCGGCGGTCACCCCGCTCGGCAGGTGGGCGAGGATACGCAGTACCCGCTGTGGAGGTGTGCCTTTCCAGTGGAGGCGCAGGTGACTGTGGTCCGGGTCGACTTCAATTTCCGTGAATCCGGGGATCTTTGACCGGTCGAATTCGGGGAGCCCTTGGGTGATGTCGTTGGCGATCTTGTCAAGGACTTGCTGTTTCTTCTGAACCGCGATCAGAAGCGGGGCCATGGAGGCCTGTTGGGGGCCGCCGGCGTGTTGACTGTCGTGATTCTTGCGGGGTTTGACGGCGGGATCGGCGCTGGCACTGTTTCCTCCGGTGAGTGCGAGGGCGAGCGTGGCGGCCAATGCCGGGAGGGCGCAGGCCCGTGCTCGTTTGGATAACACCGGGTGGTCTCCTTCCTTCGGTTGGTGAGGTTCGAAGACAAGGGTGGTTGGACGGCACCGCGGTGTCGTTAGCACAGGCTCCACTGCGCTTAGCAACGCGTGCACTGCGCGGTGCACGCGCGAGGTGGCGGAGCCAGGGGTAAGGGCTCGCGGAGAATCAACATGCTGGTTTGATCTCCATGGGCTGCTGTTCGCCTGGAACGCGGTGATGCCAACGGGCGCGTGGAACCTGGCTGTAGAGGGCGCCGACAGCTTTCCGGGTTCGCAGTTCGCGGTTTCCGTGCCGTGCGTCGCCGCGTCGGCTGTAGGTGTTGCCGTGGTTGCCGCATGACGTCACCGACGGTGGTGTCGACGACGTTGTAGCGGGTCTGGGCCACTTGGCCGCTCTGCCCCGCGCTGGTCAGTCGATGGTCCCGGTCGAGGTGGCGGTGACGCGGCAGGCGCCAGGGGCTTGCTGTTGGAGGGCTGCCATGACGGTAATCGCAGCCCGGCGAGGGCCGTTTACCGAACGACGCCTGGTAAGGGTGCCGGCCGTGGAGCAGGTCGCCGAGTTGCCGTCGCCCGTGTCCCGCACGATCCGTGGCGCCTTCGGCGTCACCGCCCCGGCAGTCGTTCTCCGGAGCGGCTGCCATCGCAACTCCCGCAGCGGTGTCCGCGACCGCCGGTCTCACCGCACGGCCGGCCTCAGACGACCAGTGCGGGTTCTCCCCCGCCTCCTGACAGCTACCCCCCTCACGGAGGAAATCCTCACCCCCCTATGCTTTACAGAAGATTTACCGCTTTTTTCTAGGAACGTGAGAGTACGCGTGAAGCTGTCCCGCATTTCGTCCGTCGTCGCGGCTGCCGCGATAGCACCTGCCGTCCTGTTTGCCGCTCCGGCAGTCGCCGCTGAAGCCACCACGTCGCCGGCTAGCTCCACCCCTGACACGACACCGGATGCGAAGCCGGACGGGCAGGGGAACTCGAAGGCTGACGAGAACAACCGCTTCGCCATCCTCAAGATCCTGTCCGACAAGAACTCCGGCCGTGGCGTCCGAGAAGCCGCCGAGGCAGCACTCAACGGCACTCCCGAGGACCGGATTCACTTCCTTGAGGTCGGCCGGCAGAAGGCCCAGGACGACGACGATCGAGTGCGGACCGCGCAGATCCTCCACAACGGCGGGCCCAAGGTAAGGGAAGCCGCCGGCAAGGCGCTGGATGGCACTATGGAAGACATCCGTCACTTCCTGGCCGTCGGCCAGCATCAGGCGCGCCACGCGGACGACTTGGTTCGCACCGCCCAGATCTCCAGCATCGGTGGCCCCGCGGTGAAGGCAGCCGCCCACAAGGCGCTTATGAGCGGCACGCCTGAGGACATCCGTCATTTCCTGGAGGTCGGCCAGTACGAGGCCCGTGCCAAGGACAAGGCCGATGCGGAGCGGCTCGCCAAGGAAATGGCCAAGGATGCGGCCAGGGAAGCGGCTAAGGACGCCGCCAAGAACAAGCCCACGCCTGGCACTGAAGGCACGGACAGCCAGAGGGACAAGTCCGCCGGCGGAGAGCAGCGCCAGCACGACGGTGGCGACCGCGGTGCGAGCGCCAAGCCGGCCGTCGCGTCCGGCCAGGACACCACCAAGCCGGCCCAGAACACCGCCGCAGACACCGGCGCCGAGCTCGCCGCCTCGGGCGCCAGCCCTGCCACCCCGTGGGCGATCGGCGGCACCGCCGTTGCCCTCACCACTGGCGCCGGCCTGGTTCTGGCCTCCCGCCGCCGCACTTCGGCCGAGGGCTGACACCGAACGCCGAACCCACACGCCGGCGAACCAGTTCATCTGAGGCCCCAAGGAACACTGTTGGTTCACCGCCCGGCCCTTCGCGGCGCCGGGCGGTCGGCGTGCCGGTATCGCCTTCGGCCCTGTCGTCTTCGAGCGGGGCGACGGGTGACGCCGTACGCAGTTCGCGCCCTACCGCTGTGTCCCGCTCGTCGTCCGCACTGCCCACGGTCTGCGCCTGGCGCGAGTCGCTGGTCAGCCGCGGGTGTCGAGCGGGACGTGCAGCGAGAGGTGGGCGGACAGGGCGCGGAGGAAGTCCGGGGCGTCGAAGACCGCGCCCGCGGAGGCGACGCCGGTGGTCTTGGTCCGGCCGGTGAGGATGCGGTCGACGGCCTCCACCGCGAGTGGCGCGCTGACGGCGTAGATGTCCTGACCGGCGGCGACCACGCGGCGTTCCGTGCCGCCGGAGCGGACGAGGACGTCGACGACGAAGGTCTGCGCGGAGCGGCCACGCTCGTCGACGGCGGCCGGTGCCGGGGCGTCGGGAGCGGACAGGTCCGCGGCCGCGCTGGCCGTCATGTAGGTGCGTACCTCCGGGACGGCCAGGTGGCTGGGAACGGTGACGACGTCGGCCATGGTGAACTCTGCGATGACGTCCTGCGGGCCGAGCGGAGCTGGGAAGGGCCACTCCAGGATCGTCGATGCGTCGTCGTGGTAATCCAGTTGTCCGCCGGTGTAGCGGACCCGGCGGCCGCCCCGGCGCCGTGCCGAGACCGCGCCCGCGGCGAGCGTTCCGGCAGTGGGGTGCCAACTGCTCAGGCCGTAGGCGATGTGGGCCTCGTCCGCCGCCGGCCAGTCGCCCATCGCGGTGGTGACCAACAGGTCGCCGAGGCCGCCGAAGAAGGCCATCGCCGGGACCACCACGGTGCCCGTGGCACGGGCGCGCTCCGCGTAGTGTGCGAACGCGTCACAGTTCGCCTCGATCTCGGCCGCCACGTCGACATACGGGATGCCGGCGCGCAGCGCCGCCTCGACCAGCGGGGCGGCGGTCGTGGCGAAGGGCCCGGCGCAGTTGATCACGGCGACCGCGCCGTTCAGCGCGTGGTCGAGCGAGACCGGGTCGTCGACCGACGCCTGCCGCGCCTCAAGCCCCGGATGGGTCTTCGCCAGCGCCAGCAGCTTGTCCTGGTCGCGACCGACGAGCAGCGGGACGTACCCGCGTTCGCGCAACTCCGCGACCACGAACCGCCCGGTGTGCCCGTAGGCGCCGAACACCGCCACGTTCCGCCCCGATCCCATGTCTGCTCCCGCGTGCTCGAAGTGATCCACCGCGGAAATCCTGTCCCGTTCGGCGATCGATGCCCAGTGTCCGGAACGACATGCCCCGTACAATTCCCGACATGAGTTCCGCCCCGCACACCGTTGCGGTCGCCGCCACCGACGGGATGCTGCACTTCGAACTGGCCCTGGCCTACGAGGTCTTCGGCTCCGCCCCGGCCGCCCTGCCGGTCCCCTGGTACGCCGTCAGGGTGTGCGGCTCCCAAGCCGTCCGGGTCGGTCGGTTCCTGCTGGAGCCGGACTGCGGGCTCGACTGGCTGGCGCACGCCGACACCGTGATCGTCCCCGCCTTGGCGGACGTTGACGAGGACCCGCCGGCCGACCTGGTCCAAGCGGTGCGCGCGGCCCACGAGTCGGGCGCGCGCGTGGTCTCCTTGTGCACGGGGGCGTTCGTGCTCGCTGCCGCCGGCCTGCTGGACGATCTGCACGCGACCACGCACTGGGCCCACACCGAGGAACTGGCCGCGCGCTATCCCCGGGTGAGGGTCGACCCGGACGTGCTCTACGTCGACAACGGCAGCGTCCTCACCTCTGCGGGCAAGGCCGCGGCGATGGACCTGTGCCTGCATCTGGTCCGCCGCGACCACGGCTCGGCGATCGCCAACACGGTCGCCCGCCGCCTGGTCGTTCCACCCCACCGGGCCGGCGGCCAGGCCCAGTTCGTCACCACACCGGTGCCCGCCCAGGACGGCCATCCCCTGGCCGAGCTGCTGCCCTGGGTGATGCGACGGCTGGACCAGCCGCTCACCGTGGAGGACCTGGCCCGCCAGGCGAACATGAGCTCGCGCCACCTGAGCCGTCACTTCCGGTCAGTGACCGGCACCACCCCACTGCAGTGGCTGCTGACACAGCGCATCCGCCGCGCCCAGGAACTACTGGAGACCACGGACAACAGCGTCGACACCATCGCCTCGGCCACAGGCATGGGCACGGCAACCACACTGCGCCGCCACTTCCACCGCACACTCGGCGTACCACCGGACGCCTACCGCCGCACCTTCCGAGCGTGAGACTGCGCCCCTCTCCCGATCGAGCGGTCGACAACTCGCCTTCAGCAGCGGGCACTCGGCTACGCCCGTGGATTCGCAGGCGCACAATTGGCTCTCGACCAGGCTGTGGCGTGGCTCCCCTTCGCCTTGCCGGGAACACTCCAGTTGATCGCCGCACCCACCGAGTAGGAGCCCGCACCAGTACGTGCCGTCTTCGCACTGTCGGCGAAAGTTCTTGGCGCCGCGGCACCGGAGCCGACTCGCTCAGCCTGGTGGGCACCCGTGCCTCGACCACAAAGCAGTGCCTGCTTCCGACGTCCCCTCGGTGAACAAACGCAGCGCACAACCGCGACCGCGGCGTGCGGCAGCGCTCGTCGGCCTACCTCCACAGACGTGGGGGTAGGCCGACGACTCGGCCCCTCCGACTGCACCCTGTCGTCACCCCTGCGCATCACCGCTACAGCAGTTGAGCCGACGCAGCCGTGGTACCGGACTACGCGCGACCCACCGCTGAACCTGCACCGTCAGAGCACGGGAATGTGACCGGATCGGCGTGTCAGCCACCGTGCCAGTCTCCTCCCCGGCTCAGGCCCAGTGCTTCACGAACTCGATCGCTGCGGCGTTGGCCTCAGCGGGGTGCGAAGCACTCCGGAAGTGCTGGCCGCCTTCGATGACCTCCAGGCGTGCCGCCGGAGAACCGGTGAACATCCGTATCTCCTCCCGGGCGTTCGGAACGGAATACACCTGGTCTGCGGTGCCGTGCAGCCACAGGATGGGGCAGCCGACCTCGTCGAGCCTGCCGTGGAGCCCGTCGTGGTCCCCCAGGTGCACCGTGCTGAGGCGCAGGCGGCAGCGTCCGTCGTCACCGGCGTCGTTCGCGCGATAGGTGGCGAGCCAGCGAGGGCCTGCAGGTTGACGACTGCGCTGTCCCAGTAGGTGAAGTGCCGGTACGAGGACCTCGTGCGGCCATGTCCGTAAGGTTCCAGGGCGCGCAGGTTGACCGCGGAGCCGAGCACTGGGTCGGCGAACTGCGGCCGGTACAACTCGGCCGAGGTGTGTACGAGTTGATCAGGATCAGCGTCGGGAGCGCGGGATCGTACGGCCTGCCGAAGGTGTACCCGACGGTCGATCCACCGAGGTGGGGTATCTCAACGGTCTGGCCGATCTTGCTCGTGAACTGCTCCTCTGTTCCTCTGTCCGTGCGCGAGCTGGAGACGGGCGTAAAAAGCTGCAGACCGCCCAAGGGCGCCCGACAGCGCCCAGGTTCACGCCTCCCGCCCCCCCACACACACGACCCCGGCTCCAGCGCATTCCTCAACGACTCTGCCGCACATCACAGAACGTCATCCGCCGCGCGATGGAGCAGGTGCCTTCGCGATCGATGTGATGTACAGCCGCTTCCCGGTGGACTAATGACACCGCCTCTGGCCGAAGCAGCCAACTCGCCAGATCGCTTCCACTCCCCCGCGGAGAAACCATCTCTCCTCGGGCAACAGCCCATCTCGTGGGCCAGGGAGCTGTATCCAACCGGGGCGAAGCAAGCCGCCCTCCGTCGAGCGCGTCGGCTTCCGGATCTGTATCTCGCACGCGAGGCGGCTCAGCGCTCGCGGTGGCGTCGAGCAGCCAATGCACCTGTGCTGCTGGCGCTGATACCGGCCCCGCCCTATACACCCGCACCACGAATCCCGTGTACAGAATGCAGGAATTGGGGCGAATCCCCTCCAGGAGCATGTCGTGGTCGGCAGGATGAGGGCATGGACCATGGGGATGTGCGGCCGGGCGGGGTACGACCGATGGTGGTGCGGGTTCCGGTGGAACCGGTCGAAGCCGCCATGGAGGCCGACGCAGTTGACGCCGCTGCTCAGGTTGGCGAGGTAGCGATCCGCGGCCCGCTGTTCGGTGTGGCCGCGCAGGATGCGGACGACGGGCAGCGGTGGCGGGTGGTGGTTTCGGTGTCAACGGGCTGTCCGCAGATGGCCCGTGACAACTTGAATTCGCTGCTGTGGTTTCGCGCGAAGGACGAGGCCCCGGACAGAACTGAGCGTCGTGCCCTACTGACGGCGGTCGCCCGACTGGAGAGCGAGCCCGTCGACGAACTCACCGTGCTGGGCACCCGCTACCGGATCGTGCGCGCCGAGGAGTACGTCGGTGTGGGCCCGGACGGCATCGAGCAACCGCGCCCCACCGATCCGGAGCCTGTCACCCCCAACTGGGAGCGCGGCTCCCGGGAGGGGAAGATCGATGACGGTTTCGTCCTGGATCCGGATGCGCCGGTCACCCCCGCCCAGGCCGCGGAACGACTGACGCTACGCGGCATGGCCTACGCCGGTACCCAGTACCCCGACGACGTGCTGCTCGATTCGCGTCAGGCCGTGACCACCCACCCCGACATCCTGCTGCTACCCGCGACGTTCAAAATCGTGGAGCGGATCGGGACGGGCTGGAAGTCGGGCAGCGGTCTGCACGTCAGTGCTCATGATGCCCGGAAGACTCTGGACTTCTCCCTGACGTGGTGGGAACCCCGCGGGCGCGGCCTCATCCCCATGGAAGCCCACCCCAATGTCGACGCCCGTACCCGGGTCGCCGAGAACACTGACACCGCGGAAGGCGAGTTGGCCGCCTACGCCGAGGCCGCCGACCAGCTACGCGCCGGCCGGGTCAACCAACTGGAGGTCCTGGGCACGGTCTACCGGATCGGCCGCGTCCGCCGCCTGATGCGCTGGGGTCCTGACGGGCCCGAAGGGCCGCGTCCGTCCGATGTCAGCCAACAGGCCCCCAGCCGCATTCACCTCCCGCTCGACGAGGACGGCAACATCCAGTACGAGCACGAGGGCGACGGCGAGAGCGACGGCGAGGGCTGATTAGACGCCTGTTGGCACGACGGTGAGCAGCTGGCCCACATCGTCGAGGACCAGACCAGCAGACAGTCGACCAGACTTGCGCAGCGGGGCGGGGGAATCCTAGGAGGAGGGGGCAGGACGGTCGCGGCCGTCGAGTGCACCGCGCAGCAGAGCTGCCGTGGTGCCGGCGGCTGCTCGTTCCCCCTCGTCCTCGCTTACCTGGGCACGTTCTTCCAGCAGCACCACGGCCGCGTGTAGCAGGCCAGCCTGGACCGACACCGTCTCCAGCGCTGCCAGGGCGGCCGCGGCCTGCTCCGCGGCCGGGACAGCGCCGGATTCGGCTTGCGGAATGAGTGCGTTGACGCCACGTCGGAGAGCGCGGTCGCGAGGCGGCGAAGACTGGGACGGGATACCGGTCACCGGCACATCATCCCACCGTCTGCGGGTACTCACCGCTGGTCCGCAGGCAGGTCACTCCTGGCGGTAGTCCTGAACGACTTCTTCCGGGAGGGGAGTTGCACAACGCGCACCGGGCGGCTATCGCCCCCGCCGAGGTACCCGGCCAAACCGGCTTCGGCACCGGCACCGGCACCGGCACCGGCACCGGCACCAACCTCCGCATCCCCATGAGAGCCGCACCACACACCACCCCCTCCACTCACTGACGTGCGTACCGTTCCCGAGCCCACACCACACCCCTAACCAGCAGTACGACGGACCACCAGCAGCGCCCGCAGACCGGCCTCGCCGCGGCCACCAAGCCTTCCGGCACCTCGATCCACGGCGAGCACACACTGACGTGGGAGCCATGACCTCAATCGGGCCATGTTCCGCCTAGCCCTGGCCGCCCTGCACGAACCCGCCTCGCCCGCCCACTACGGCCAGTACTGAGCCCGTGGAAGCCCCACGCACGTCGTCCTCCGCCTCGCCCCGCCACGGCATCAGCGCGGCACGTCATTGCAGCCGCGCGACAACAGACGGCCGACTTCCATCCACTAAAGCACTTTGCCCCCTCTGTGTAGATACCCTGTGAAATGTGATCGAGTCTGAACGACCGCGGCTCCTTCAACGCGACCGGTGGAGGCTTGTGCGGCTCTCTCCGGTCGTCCTGACCTGCGTCATCGCCGGGCTGGCATACACCACTCCCCCGGAAACGGCCTTCAGCCGCCTCCTGCCCGCGGCACCGGCCCTCGCCGCCGCTATGTGGCCGGTGCTCCCCACCGTCCTGCTCGGGACGGCCTGCCTGCTGCTCATGATCGGCCTCAGCATCGTGTTCCCTGACCTGGGAACGTGGTGGACGGCCTCGGGAATCATCGCGGTCACCGTGGCGGCCGCGTACGGAAGCCATGTCCGGCTCCAGCGTGAGCGGACCCTCTTTCACGTGCGGCTCGTCGCCGACGCAGCGCAGAAGGTGGTGCTGAGCCCGATGCCCCGCCGCATCGGGAGCATCGAGGTCGAGTCGCTGTATCTCGCGGCCGCGGCGGAAGCCCGGATCGGCGGGGACTTCTACGAGGCCGCCAACACGCGATACGGGGTCAGGCTGCTCATCGGTGATGTGCGGGGCAAGGGCCTGCCGGCAGTCGGGGCTGCCGCGGCGATCGTCAACTCCTTCCGGGAAGCGGCCCACGGCGAGGCCGACATGGCCAACGTCGCCCGCCGGCTAGACGCCAGCAGCACCCGCTACAGCGCCGCCTTCCCTCTCGACGGGCCGGTGGAGCGCTTCGCCACCGCCCTTCTTGTCCAGATCCCGCACGAAGGGGGACGCATCGAGATCCTCAACTGCGGACACCCCTCACCGCTGCTCGTCAACGGCGGGGAACTCCGCTCCCTCGAACCCGCCTCCCCCTCACCGCCACTCAGCCTCGCGGAGCTGATCGGCGATCACTACACCATCGACACCTTCGACTTCGCCGCCGATGGCCTGCTGCTCCTCTACACCGACGGGGTCTCCGAGGCCCGCGCTGGTGACGGCGGGTTCTTTCCGCTGGCGGCCTGGATGCGCCAACAGCCCCTGGCCTCGCCCCACGAGCTGCTCACCGCTCTGCGCCGTGACCTCCTCAGCTACAACGGAGGAAACCTGAACGACGACATCGCCGCCCTCGCTGTGCGCCTGCACGGGCCCTCGGAGTAAGCCCAGCCCAGGTCACGGTCAGACGCGCACTTCCTCCTGCGCGCCTGGGGCAAGATCGACCCGCCCTGCCTCAACGGCGTGGATGGCATGTTCGCTGTCGCGGTCGATGCCCCACACGCCGCCAAGCTGTTCCCTCCTCGGGACTACTCCTTCCTCGGGGTGGTTCCTGCTCGGGGCGGGCTCACCGAGAAGCCGCTCTGCCGGCGGCCGCCGGCGCCCGCAGCGCTCGTCTGCCCGCTCAGGCCAGACGCCTCGAAGCGCAGCTCAGCAAGACCCTGAGCGAGCAAGCCTGCACCTCCGGGGCATCCCGTGCCCGAGCACAGAGGCTGCCCCGCGTGCCCACACCGCTGATGCCCTGCCACGCGACCGGGGACTGTAGCGGAGTTAAGACATCTGATCGGATTGCCCACCACGTGGGACCGGGAATACCTCACGTGCAACAATCAACGGCTTGCGCAAGTAACTAAGTTGGAGGCGATAGATGGCCGACAGGGTCAGCGGTGTGGTCCGGTGGTACAACCAGGTCCGCGGCACCGGGTACATCGACGGGGACGACGGCCGTGAAGTGCGGGTGGACCGCCAGGCCATCGAGGACGGGACCTTCGTGGTCGAGGGTCTGCGAGTGACCTACGTGCCCGTAGAGGACGAGAACGGCTGGCACGCGGAGTACTTGAACATCGTCCGGCGCTCGTCGGGAGCCGCCCATCACGAGTAGCCGGCACGACCGGCAGTCTCCAGGGTAAGCGGACATGCCCGTTCACCTCACATTGACGGAGGATCCGCCGGTCGGGGTCCGGGGTTTGTACGCCGATGCCGAGCAGCGACTGCTCGGCATCATCGTGCGCCGGGGCGGGGCCAGCATGCGACATCCGACCAGTTCGGTCTCCCGGGGGACCGAACCGCTCGCGACCGTCGCGGCGTTCATCGGCCGACCGCCTCGGCCAGGCGTCCAGCCGAGCCCGCGATCAAGCCCCAAGGCACTGTTCGAGATCTTGATGCAGGGTGATGAGCGGACGATTGAGCGGGCGACTCAATTGTGAACCGACCGCGCGCTGAAGGAGATTGAAGTCGTCCGCCGCCTCGCACCCCTGGTGGACGCTCAGTCGGCACCAGGAGTAGTACCGGGGCCACCCGGCCCTCCCCCGGTCGCCCCTCCGTGGGCCCACAGTCGCCGTGCCTCTGTTCAACGGACGAAGACCGTGAGCAAACGCGCTGGGTCGGGCCGTAGTCGAGCACAGCGGCAACAGCCCGAGCGGAAGCCGCCCACCGTACGGCAGACCGCTTGCTGCTATCGGTGTCGCAGCGGAGTCAAATATCCTGTGCGCGTGCCGACCTCGATCTACCACGTGCGCAAGACGTCGCTGGGTCCGAAGCGCAAGTACCGGATCTCCGCCGACGACGGGAACGGGAGACCGGGTAAGTCGCTCGGCTACGCGGAGAAGCAACTGAAAGTCTCCGACGTACTGGACATCTACCGTGACGAGCAGCGAAGCGAGAAGCTCGTGACCGTCCGGGAGAGCTCCAATGGCTGGCTCGCCGCCCTGACCGGCTACGAGGCGTTCGACCACGAGGGCCGGCTGCTCGGCTCTTTCGGGGTACTGCCGAAGAAGTCGGTCGGCCGGACGACCTGGGAGTTCGAACAGCGTGGCCTCGGCACGTTCACCGGTACCGAGCGCAGCGTCGCCACTGCGAGGGCCCGGCGACTGCTGACGCTCTTCGACACGGTCGGAGAGATTGCCGGGGCCTTGGTGAAGTACCACTTCGACTTCGTGCGGGACGGCGAGGTGGTGTTCAGCATCGACAAGCCCAAGGTGTTCGACGACTGGTACCGCCTGACCGTGCACGAGGAAGCCGCCGACAGGCAGTTGCTCTTCGCTCTGGCAGTGACGATGGAGGCGCGGCAACGGGGCTAGATGCAGATGGCACCGATACTCGGCAAGGAGCATCGCGTGAGACTGGCGACTCACCGATATCGGCTTAAGCGAGCACGATCCGCCTGTCCGGGGATGTTCTTGGCACGGTGCCACCACGGAGCAGTTCCCGCGCTCCAGATTCGTCGTCTCGGACGCGGTCTGACACTTTAGGCCACGCACTCACGGACCCGTCGGTAATCGCCTGCCGGGGACCGCTGGTACGCAGACGGTCGCAGTGAGCGGTTGCCAGCAGTTGACGTACCGTCCTGTTCGGAGGCTGGATGGCTCCGGGAAGTGCCAGCGTTGTGCTTCCACGCCATCGCTCTGGGCCACGCGGAAGTCGTCAAGCCACCGCCCCAAAACGAGCACCATCGGCATAGCCGAGGCGTTCAAGGCTGTGTAGTTGGGCTGGCGGGAGCCTTCCCAGGTAGCGGCGCTCTCGGGATCTCTGGGCAGTGCCCTTATGCATACTGACGACACCCTTGCTGACCCTCGGCCAAAGCCGTCGCCTGCTGGCGTTGCCGTCGAGTAATCCATCGGGGCCGAGTTGCGTCGACGATGCGCGCGGCTCTGCACCACTCTCGGAATCCAGGTCCTCTCTACCGAGGGTTCTGACTCCATTGCGCGCGAAACTTCCGCAAGAGCCAGGTCACTTGAGCCCCCTGAGCCTCCGCTCTCTCAAGTGGCCTGGCATCCCCGCTGGCCAATTACTGCCCAACTGGCAGTTCAGTGCGGCCGGTCAGGATCGTCGGAACCCTCGGAGGTCGTGCTGTGTGCGGGGGTTTTCGCGGGGGCCAGTTCGCGGATGACGCGGGTCAGGTCCTCCGGGGCGGCCGCGAGGCGAACTGGTACGCCGGCGTCATCGAGTTCGGCGATGTGCCAGCTTCTGGGGATCCCTTGGCCGTCGCTACCGCGTGCACGCCGCACGTTCTTGACGGTAAGTCGCTCCACCGGCACTCGCTTCGCCGCGAACCGGCCCGGGCCGGCGTGGGGTGTCACCGCGAGCGGGCCGCCGCCCAGGACGATGTGGGTGCCGAAGTGGTACGGGTTGTAGTCGGTGTGCTCCAGGAAGCAGGCGGCCACAAACACGTCCTCGTCGGCGGAGGGTTCCTCGGCAGTCCCTTCGGCCGTCGCGACCTCTTTGGGTGTCTGGACGCGAGTGGCACGCCAGGCCAAGGCGAACAGGCCCAGCGTGCACAGTGAGCCGGCGATCGCCCACGTGATCGCGACGGGAGAGTCGAGCAGGGTCGTGGAGTGGAAGTAGCAGAGCGGCAGTAGCCACAGGGCGGTACCGACGAGCGCGCCCGCGAACGGAAGGGCCGACGGCAGGACTTCGTCGTCAGGGAGCCGGCGCCCGCGCAGGCGCAGCAGTACCTGGGCTCCTGGGTAGCCCGCGGCCAGAGCGAACGCTGCCGCGACGACGGCCACCGAGCCGCCGGTGGGGACGTGGTCGCGCCACACGTAGTGCTCCCCGGCGATCTCCATCACCTTGCCGCGCCAGATGGTCAGTTCGACGCGTGCACCGGACTGGAATCCCGAGGCCGCGTCGTGGGAGACCTCAAGGCGCCTCAGCGGCTGGTTCTCGGTGAAGTACAACCAGCTGCTGCGCTTGGGCGGGTTGACCTCGGTACGCGCGATCACGGCCGGCCGGGTGGTCAGGCACTCGCTGCGATCCTTGGCGGGCGTCGCTGCGGTGCACGGGGCGGCCGACTTCCACGCCTGCGCGTACGACGCGGTGGTGGGCACGAACCATGCGGTCGCGCCCGCCAACACGAGCAGCAGCGCGCATCCGGCCAGCGAGCCGACCCAGCCCCTCCCCGCGGTGCGGTACGAGACGACGGGGACGTGCTCCGATTGCGGGGTTCCGAACTCGCGGTGCAGTGCGCGGAGCGCTTCCAACTTCGCATCGAAGTCAGAGGCGTACCCCGAAACGTCCTGTGGGAGAGGCAGGAGCGCCGTGCGCCCGTCCCGTAGCAGCAGGCTGACGCGGCGGACCTCGCTGACCCGGGGGTTGTTCGCGTGCAACAGGCGTACCCGCACGTCCGCGACGTCACGCCACGGTATGCTCCGGCGGCGCAGCAGCTTCCGGAAGCGCAGGCCATGTGCGTCGGCGGTCAGCTCGGCGGCAACCGTGAAGAGCGACACGATGCCCAGCAGCGCCAGCAGCACGCCGATGCCCACCAAGACATCCAGGATCGTGCCGCCATACGTCACGCGTACCACGGCCAGGCCCAGCCCGATCGCCCCAAGCCCGACGAATGACCAGAGGGTGCTCCTCCGGGAAGACCGGCACGTCACCTCCGTTGTAATGCTCATGTACGGAATCCTGCCATCGGTCGGACTGGTCCGGCTTGTGTGGAGTGCGGCAGCTTCCTGGCGGACAACGCTGCCGATGTACAGAAAATCCTGCCGATTTCGGGAAAGCGCGGCGCGTTGCCGCTTTCCAGTCCGGCCGGGCAACCACAGACGGCCCAGCCCACCGTGTCAACTGCTCGCGCTCCGGTGCCTGTCGAGAACCTCAGGGGCGGTCGGTCGATATCGCCGCAGCCCTCCACATCGCGCGCTCATCATCGACTTCGCAGCACCAGGCACCCTGTCAGTATCGCCACAACGTACCCACATGGCCCCCTTGTTCGAGTCGACGCCCGCGACGCAACCCCGACTCAAGGCGTGCAGAATCGGTCGTGCACGGCGCCAGGACATTCGTCATGTGTCCGTCCGTAGCAGGTGGGCCGGGTTGGGCTATTGACCGCTGCGAGGTGGCTTTCGCGACCGCGGCTGAGGGGCGTTCGTCGGCGTCGTTCTGCATGGCGTGGGCCTGACCGAGCTCTTCGCCCCAGGCATGTGAGCCCATCCCGGGCGGACGGCCGTGTCCCGCAGCGCTGTGAGGCTTGCGATCCTGCCTGTGGGCAACAACGCGTTTGCATCACGGTGGCGTTGAGACGGACATCAGCACCGAATTCAGCCTCCTTGCCCGCGCCACCGCCCGATGACCATGACAACTTCTCGCCCTTGAGCCAGCACTCAACGTCCCGGAATGGTTGGGCGGCGCTCGTTCAAGGCTTCCTGTCGGTGGTCCAGGCAACTCGCCACCCCCATGCCGACGCGAGGCCAGACGAGCGCGTCCCCTTCCGAACAGAACGGAGAGTCAATGAAGCTCAGGAACGGTGTCGCAGCCGTTGTCGTCGCCTGCGGACTCGCGGTGACTGGCATAGCGGGGACCGGTGCGGCACAGGCAACCACGCCCGCCTCCGCAGCCACGCCGGTCAGCCATGGAGTGAAGACCGCGGACCAACTGTCCCTGCAGCAACTCCTCGACGCGGCCGCGGACGAGGTCCACACGACGTTCCCCCACGCCACCCTCATGGTGGCCGACGGCAGTTCGCCCAGCGGCAAGACCCAGGACATGTCGCAGGTGACTGACTGGCGGCTCGTCTACAACACCAACAACTCCGCGTCCCGCATCAAGTCGCTCGAACTCCACGCCACTCTCGGCGGCGAGATCGACCAGCCGATCTACCACACCTCGTCGTGGGCGGGCGTCATGCCGATCACCGACCAGGCCGGCCTG
This sequence comes from Streptomyces sp. NPDC090442, assembly GCF_044769405.1. NCBI lineage: Bacteria > Bacillati > Actinomycetota > Actinomycetes > Kitasatosporales > Streptomycetaceae > Streptomyces > Streptomyces sp. NPDC090442. The sequence goes on along the minus strand of NZ_JBIVXW010000004.1, from coordinate 104,507 downwards.
ACCCCCGACGAGGCGTACAGCATCCTGCAGGACGCCGGGCACGGAGCCGCCTACCAGTACGTCTCGCTGGTCAAGCCACTCGTGGCCCGGCCGCACCTGCAGTTCCACTTCTCCAACATCCGCGGTGGCTGCGACGGTTACGCGGTCAACGTCGACGACCTCGCCGTCAACCCCATCTGCGGCTGACCGACACCTCTCACCTAACGGCGGGGGACGGCTGGGCCCTGCCCCCTCCCCCGCCGCGCCGCCACACCGCTCCAGGGATCGTGCGCGACAGCCCGGCGCCGCGAGCTCAGATTCATCCCGAGAAGACGGCCCGACCTGGTGTTCCCCTGTGTCGGCCGGATCCCGGAGCGGTGGGCCAACCTTGTCCGTATCTGAGGGCCGGCCATGGAAAGATCCGAGGTCCGGCCAAAGAAAGCGGAACAGGGGCAGTGGGGTCAACTTCGATTCTGCACTGGTGAGTTGCTGGCCCAGGTGGAGAGGCACGTCAGTGGCGAAGCCGAATTCGACGTCGCTCTGTTTTTTGGGGAGTTGTGGAGCCAGGAACGACGTGATGTGTTCTGCGGCCTTCTTCGGGAGATCGGCCGGCGGTTGGGCAAGCCGGTGCTGATGCATCCGGAGGGTGGCCCTGGCGCTCTTCGATAACGTCCAGGCATTCGTTGGCTCGGTAAGCGTGATGGGGCAGCAGAGGCTCACCACCTCGGGAGGCGGGTCCTGGAGCCACGGCAGCCACACCGAACACCGCCTCGCGATCACCGAGTCCATCCTCGCCCCGCACACCCAGGGACCGCCCCAGCACCGCCACGGCGAACACGACGAGGGCTTCTACGTCCTCTCCGGCACCGTGCGGTTCACCGTCGGGAACGAGGACTACGACGCCACCACGGGCACGTTCGCGTTGATCCCACCCGGCACCCCGCACACCTTCGCCAACGTGACCGACCAACCCGCCGTCATGCTCAGCACGTTCACCCCGGACCTGTACGTGCAGTACTTCCGGGACCTCCAGGAGGTGCTCAGCGTCAGCGGCCGGCCGCTGACGCCACAGACCAACATCGCCGTGATGAACCGCTACGCGACCGAGCCCGCCGCCGACCTCGCCTGAAGCCGACGGCGAAGCACCACCCGGCCCGGCCGTCCTCTACTCGACCGGCAGGGCGGTGGCACTGCCGCCTTTCGACGTCCGGCTCCTTCGGACGACGGACCGGGCCGTCATCAGGGCTCTTCTACCAATCGACGCAATCGACGGGCCCCGTGAACCGGTGGCCCATGAACGGGAACCATGAACATCGTCTACTGGATCGTCGCGGGACTGCTCGCCCTCTTCTACTTCTACGCAGGCACGCTGAAGGTGATCCGCAGCCGCGATCAACTCCGACCGATGATGGCCTGGGTCGACCGCATCCCCTTGCCTGCCGTCAGGGCACTGGGAACGGTCGAGATACTCGGCGCGGCCGGTCTGGTCCTGCCGCCGCTGACCGGCATCGCCCCCTCGCTGGCGCCGGCAGCGGCCGTCGGCTTCGTACTCCTGCAGGCCAGCGCGCTCACTCTCCACCTGACGGGCGAAGACCGCCGGATCGCACTCAACGTAGGGCTCATCGTTACCGCGGCCGTGACCGTCTGGCTGGCCACCGGATTGTGATCGAGCACCGTTCTCGACCGGTGGCTGCGACGACGAGGTCCGCCGCGCCGCGGCCGATCGCCCATCACGGGGATTGCGCCGTGGGCGGCGTCCGACTTCGGCGGATGGCCCGACGCCACGCGATCGAGGTCTGGCCGTCGACGCCAAGAACAACCGCAACGCGGTGAGTACGGCAGGTTCGAGGACGAGCAGCCGTCGCGGTGGACGTCGCTCAGACGGTCAGCGGCCGAAGCATGGTCGTGAAGTTCGGGGAGTCCGGGAACGGTTGCTGGTTCCCGACCTTCCGATACCCCCAAGACTCGTACAGGGCCTCCACTTTCGGGTGGTCGGAGTCGACCAGGAGCGCAGCCAAGGTTTCGGGACGCTCCGCCAACAGGGCTTCGTGCAGCTGCTGCGCCATACCGGTCTTCCGCCACTGCGACCGAACCATCAGCTCAGACAGGGCGAAGGTCCGCGGATCGGCCGGCGCCGGATCGAGGGATCCGCGCCACCACTCGTGTCCCTCGGCGGCCGGGGCGCCGTATCCGAAGCCGACGGGTTCGCCGTCGTCGCAGCCGACGACGCAGTCGAATCCCGGGCGGGCGGACCATCTCTCGACGAACCAACCGAAGCGGTCGCGGGTGTGGGACGGGTCGTCCGACTCACCCGCTTCGGCTGCTACGGCTGACGTCGTTCCGGTCCGGGACAGCAAGGCACCGGAGGGCCCCGTCCTCGTCTTCTCGCCTTCCTCCTTCTCCTCCTTCATCTTGGCCGTCAAGGCCGACGCCTTCACTGGCTGACCCTTGGCACGCCGAGAGCAGCAGAACGGCGCCGTTCACCATCGCTTCCGTTCAAGTGGTCGCAGCAACACCCCAGTTCAGAGAGATGGACTTCCAGGTGAGGGAGATCCGGGAAGAGCCCCAAAGCTGCAAGGCCCTGGTCCGTGAGCGAGCGACTACTTCCGGCTCATGACCCAGGGCTTGCAGCTTGGAGGCACGCAGGGGCGTCGGTATCGACTGGGGGCAGTTGACGCGATTGTTCCTCAGCAGCCCGATGGGCAACCTGGTACCTACCCACGCAGCCCTGGGGAAGTGCAAGGCAACGGCGGCACCCGCGTCCGCCAGTCGGCGTGGGCCGCGTCTGGCAGCACCATGGCCATCAGCCGCCGAGCCTCGGCGACCGAGGGAGAATGCGGCGAGGCAGGCACTCTCCCCGAGCAGTTGCCCCCAGATCACTCCACACGACGTCTCGTCGCTCCTACGGCACCAGACCCCAACTCGCTGGAGCAATCGTCAGGCAGCGACTCCGAGTTCAGTGCGGGTCCGACGAAGGAACTCGCGAACGGCCGGCTCGCGCAGTCACGGTCCGAGGGCGCAGTCCCTGACCACAGAGGACCGGAACCGGACGAGTACGACGACGCGCCGGTGGCCGAGTTCGAAGTCGTGGGGCTGCTTGGAGGTAGGCGGCTCCGACGATGGCGAGGCGCCACCCCACCGTTGGGTAGTCCGTTCCGGGAGGAAATTCGCTGGGGCTCACTGGCATCCATCGGTAACCTGCAGGGAAGATCCCAGGGGGTGGATGGCTGATGCGGCCGGTGCTGTATGACCTGGTCTGGGCGACGACATGGGAAGAAGAGGCCAACGACTTCCTCGCGCCCCTTTTGGGACTGCCCACCCTCCCATTCATCTCGTGGACCCAACCGCGGTACCAGCCGGACAACGGCGTGTTCTGGAAGACACCCGAGATCGTCGCCTGGGCACAGGGCCACCCGTTCGCATGGGTCGACGACCAGATCACCGACGCCGATCGCGCGTGGACCCAAGCGCACCACTCAGGCGCAGCCCTCCTCCACCGAGTTGACCCTCGAATCGGCCTGACCGCCGACGATTTCGCGTTGCTGGCGAACTGGGCGAAGGAAACCTGAGCTACTGGATGAGCGTCAATGCGCCATCGAGAGCATCGTTTCCGCGTCAAGGCATCTCCCACACCGCGCACCGCGCGCATTCTGCACACTCTCCGAGCCCCGAGGTCAGCGACGCCTTCCGGCGGAACTCCACGATCACCACGCACTTCACATGATGCGTAATCGGCAAGATGCGTAATCGGCTCCTGCCGGGTAGCCCCCAGGCCGGCTCCTGCCTTCGCGCCTTCCGGCCAGGCCATGCGAGTCGACGAGCGTCAAACGGGCGTCGCCGAGTTGATCAGACTTGCCGCCGCGCTTCGAGCACCCGTTGTTCTTGTCCGCGGCCCTTTCGATCAGTGCCTGGGCCGACGTCGGGGTATGCACCCGGGCGTTGCGGCGGTCGCGGTCGCTTGTGAAGGTGCCGCCAATCACCGACACGACCAAGGCGTGTGCCTCGTTGTGTGGGTCGATCGTCCCGCCCGCCTTGCGTGCCCGCGGCGGCCCGCCGTGGGCACGAACAGCCCGGAGCCGTGGGCGAGTTGGGCGCCGTGGAAGACCCGCTGCAACGCGCCGATCGCTGCCGGGCGGAAGCCGCGCCCAGGTGCCCGGGCCGGTTGTTGGAGTGTGTGGTGGTGTCAAAGTGGCTGTAGACCATTACTGATCGGCAGGTTAAGTGTAAAGCCGAGCACAAGTTACACACATTCCCCTTACATGCCGGCTCCGATGTTCTAGATTGTGCGTGCTTCAGCGGGTCGGGCACGAGAAGACCAGTAATGATCTACAGGCCCGGCGCTACGGACAGCCAGCAGTCGCATGCCCGGCGCCAGACTTGAGAGTGATCAGTTCTTAGGCCCGAAGGGGGGCTTGGGTCCGGGGAGCACCCAAGGTTTCGATGCGTTCCCGCACACCTCGATCGAGTGACTGGCAGGACAGTCAAGTCCGCTGCCGCCAGGGTGCGTTGTTCAAGTAGCGCTGCAATAAGTCGGGATGTCATGCGCAGGGGGGCGTGGGCCTCCTGAGGGGCGAAACAGTACGGGAGGGCGGGGGCCTCCCGGGGGGAGGAACAGTGTTGGGCGAACACGTCGAACCACTGGTGACCTGGGGGGTCCTGTGCGGCAGGGGGGATTAGTCAGCCCGTTTCCGTCGGAACGAAGGCGACTGGCGAACGGGGCAGTCAGCCGGCCCGCGATTGACTGGGAACAGCGGTACCGCCGTACCGTGATCACCAGCGACACCCTGGCCACCGCCTTCGTCGTGGCGGCGATCGGCAAGTTCTTCGGGGCCCGGGACGCGGCCAACTGGCATGAGAAGTGGGGAATTCTCGCCTTCGGCACCGAGCTGCTGGTGCTGGGGACGCTTGCGGTGAACCGGTCGTGGGCTCCGGCCGTGCTCGGCCAGGGTGCCGAGGAATTCCGCCGGCTCGGACGCTCACTGTTCACGGCGACCGTCGTACTGGCGCTCGGCGGGATCGCCCTCGCCTCGCGCAACACCAAGCTCTGGATATTCGTCGCGATCCCCGCGATCGCCATCATCACCATGACCGCGCGGTATCTGCTGCGCCTCTGGCTGCACAGACAGCGCAAGGAAGGACGGTGTCTGCGACCGGTGCTCGCTGCCGGGAGCCCGGCCACCGTGCACGACCTGATCACCCGGACCCGCAAGTTCCCGCACCTCGGTTGGCGGGTGGATGCGGTGTGCACGACGGACGGACTCGGGCCCGACGGTGACCGACTGGACGGGGTACCCGTCGTCGGCCGACTGGCGGACGTCGCAGACCACGTACACCGTGACGGCTACCGTGTCGTCGCGGTCACACCGGACCCGCACTGGTCACCGGACCGCCTCCAGCGGCTGGCTTGGAACCTCGAAGGCAGCGACGCCGAGATGGTCGTGGCCCCCGTGCTGATGGAGGTGGCCGGCCCGCGGCTGCATGTCGACGCGGTGCTCGGGATACCGCTGCTGCGGGTCAGCATGCCGACCTTCACCGGGGGGCGCCGGGCGGTCAAAGAGGTCGTCGATCGGATGGGCGCGGCGATCCTGCTGATGCTGTTCGCACCGCTGATGGCGCTCGTCGCGCTGCTCGTGCTGGTGGACAGTCGGGGTGGGGCGTTCTACCGCCAGCGCAGGGTCGGCAAGGACGGCCGCGAGTTCACCATTCTCAAGTTCCGCACCATGGTCGCCGGGGCGGAAGGGGCACGTGCCGAACTGGCCGACCGCAACGAGGGCGCCGGTCTGCTGTTCAAGCTCCGCCGGGATCCACGGGTGACCCGGGTGGGAACGGTGCTGCGCCGGTACTCGATCGACGAACTCCCGCAACTTCTCAACGTGTTGACCGGATCGATGTCGCTCGTCGGCCCGCGGCCCCCGCTACCGGAGGAGTCCGCTGCGTACGGCCCGGACATCCGGCGGCGGTTGTTGGTCAAGCCCGGGCTCACCGGCCTGTGGCAGATCAGCGGACGCAGCGACCTGTCGTGGGAGGAGGCGGTCCGGCTGGACCTGCGGTATGTGGAGGACTGGTCGCTCGCCCTGGACACAGTGATCTTGTGGAAGACGCTGCGTGCGGTGCTCTACGGGCAGGGGGCCTACTGATGCGCGGGGAACGTCGTCCAGTTGTCGTGCGGACCGCAGGCCGGGAGGGCCTGCCTGGGGGGAGGGACGGGTCATGAGGGTCAGCGTTTTCGGGCTCGGCTACGTGGGCTGTGTGTCGGCCGCGTGCCTGGCCAGCATGGGGCACGAGGTCATCGGGGTGGACGTGAACCAGGTGAAGGTGGACCTGGTCAACGCCGGCAGGGCCCCGGTGGTCGAGGAGCGGATCGGCGAGCTCACCGCCGAGGTCGTGCGGGCCGGAGCGTTGCGCGCCACCGGTGACGTCCGCGCGGCGGTCGCGGGCAGCGAGGTGTCACTGGTCTGCGTGGGCACGCCGTCGGAGCCCAACGGCAGCCTGTGCACCACGTACTTGGAGCGGGTCACCGAGCAGATCGGCGCCGCGCTGGCGGATCGCGGTGGGCGCAGCGGGCGGCACACCGTCGTGTTCCGCAGCACCATGCTCCCGGGCACCTGTCTGAACCTGCTGGTACCGATCCTGGAGAAGTCCGTCGGCGGCACGGCCGGGGTGGACGTCGGGGTCGCGGTCAACCCGGAGTTCCTGCGCGAGGGCACGAGTGTGCGGGACTTCTTCGACCCGCCCAAGACCGTCATCGGCGAGCTCGACCGGGCCAGCGGCGATGCGGTGACGGCGCTGTACGACGGCTTGCCCGGCGAGGTGTTCCGGGTGCCGGTCCCGACGGCCGAGGCGATCAAGTACGCGGACAACGCGTTCCACGGCCTCAAGGTCGGCTTCGCGAACGAGTTGGGCGCGGTGTGCCAGGCACTCGGGGTGGACTCGCACCAGGTGATGGACGTCTTCCTGGCCGACCGCAAACTGAACATCAGCCCCGCCTACCTGCGGCCCGGCTTCGCCTTCGGTGGCTCCTGCCTGCCCAAGGACCTGCGCAGCCTGGTCCACGCGGCGCAGCGGGCCGACGTATCGGTGCCCATCCTCGCCCACGTACTGCCCTCCAACTCCGACCACCTGCAACGCGCGGTGGACCTGGTCGAGCGCACCGGCAAGCGCCGGGCGGGCCTGTTCGGGCTGTCCTTCAAACCCGGCACCGACGACCTTCGCGAGAGCCCGCTCGTCGAGCTGGCGGAGAGACTCTTCGGCAAGGGTTACGACCTGCGGATCTACGACGCCAACGTGAGCCTGTCCCGGCTGCTCGGCGCGAACCGCGAGTACATCGAGACCCGGCTGCCACACCTCGCGCAGTTGCTCGCCGATTCCGTCGACGAGGTGCTGGCCCACTCCGAGGTATGTCTGGTCGGGACCAGGGATCCGGCCGTGCTGTCTGCGCTGCCCCATGGCGACGGCCCGGTGATAGTCGACCTCATCCACCTTCCCGACGCCGAGGCGCGCCGGGCCGAACCGGGGTACATGGGCCTTGCTTGGTGACACATCGTTTGGTGACACGGCCAGCGGCGACCGGTCGAACCGGCGCGCGCTGGTCCTGGTGGAGAACCTGTCGGTGCCGTTCGACCGGCGGGTGTGGCAGGAGTGCACGACGCTGCGCGACGCGGGCTGGGAGGTGCACGTCATCTGCCCCCGGGGGGAGAAGCGGGACACGGAGCCGGAGGCGCTGATCGACGGGGTGCGGATCCACCGCTACCCGTTGCGGGCGGCCACCGGAGGGCCGGCCGGCTACCTGCGGGAGTACGGATCGGCGCTGTGGCATACGGCCCGACTGGCCCGCAAGGTGGGCGCGGTCGACGTGGTCCACGCCTGCAACCCGCCCGACCTGCTGTTCGTGCCGGCTCTGTGGCTGAAGCGGCGCGGCGCGCGGTTCGTCTTCGACCAGCACGACCTGGTACCCGAGCTGTACCTCTCCCGGTTCGACCGCGGCGAAGACCTGCTCTACCGCGCCGTGTGCGCGCTGGAACGGCTGACCTACCGGGCCGCGGACGTCGTGCTCGCCACGAACGAGAGCTACCGGGACGTCGCGGTACGCCGTGGCGGCAAGCGGCCGGCGGACGTCTTCGTGGTGCGCAGCGCTCCGCAGACCGACCGGTTCCAACCGGTGCCGCCCGAGCCTGAGTTGAAGCGCGGCAAGCCCCATCTGCTGTGCTATCTCGGCGTCATGGGCCCGCAGGACGGCGTCGACTACGCACTGCGGGCCCTTGCGAAGCTGCGCGACGAACTCGGGCGGACCGACTGGCACGCGGTCTTCGTCGGCGCCGGCGACGCGTTCGACGCGATGGTGGCACTGTCGCGGCGGCTCGGGCTGTCCGGGCAGGTGGAGTTCACCGGGCGCATTCCGGACGCCGACCTGGTGCGCTACCTGTCCACCGCGGACGTGTGCCTCTCCCCCGACCCGCGCAATCCGCTCAACGACGTGTCGACCATGAACAAGGTCCTGGAGTACATGGCGATGGGCCGGCCCGTCGTGTCGTTCGACCTCCGGGAAGCGCGGGTCTCCGCCGGTGACGCCGCCCTCTACGCGCCCGACAACGACGAGGCCGGATTCGCCAAGCTCATCGCGCTGCTGCTGGACGATCCGGAAAAGCGGGCCCGGATGGGCGAGATCGGCCAGGAGCGGATCAGCGGGCAGCTTTCCTGGCGGAACTCGCAGGCGTCGCTGCTCGCCGCCTACGCCGCTGCCTGCCGTGACCGCACTCCGGTGTCGGCGGGCAACTCGGCCCGGAGGAGAGGCCGCGCCGTTGAGCGATGACACGATACGCCTGGCCACGATCGGGCGGATTCTCCGTCGGCGTTGGCGACTTCTCGCCGCCCTCGCCGTGGTGGGTGCGCTCGTCGGCTACGGCACCTCGGTGGTGTTCCCACCGCGCTACACGGCATCCGCATCGGTACTGCTGCCGGGACAACGGGAGGAGCGCGAGCTGCTGACCCAGGCGGAGATCGCGACCAGTTCGGCGGTACTCGACCGCGCGGCCGCCGCCCTCGGCTGGACGGCCGTCAGCGGCGGCAAGCTACGGGATCGAGTGAGCGCCACGGCCGCCGACGGGAACATCGTCAAGATCTCGGGTACGGCCGACACCCCGGAGCGTGCGCAGCGGCTCTCCGACGAGTTGGCCCGGCAGTTCGTCACCTTCGCCGCGCGGATCGCGGGCGACAACAACACCGCCCCCGACGCAGCTGCGGGGGCCGAGGCACTGCGACAGAAGGTGGAGCAGTCCAACCGCCGCATCACCGACCTGGCCAATGCCGCCGACCCGGGGCAGACCGTGGAGGGCGTGCAGGCCCGCACCGAACTGGAGAAGCTGCGCACCGCGCTGCAGGAGGCCATGAAGAAACTGGACCAGGCCGGCCCGGCGACCAGCACGGCCGGCATGGTCGTCATGGGGCCGGCGGCCCGGCCGACCGGCGAGGCACCGCCGACGAGGACGCAGCTCATCGTCGCCGGGGCGCTGCTGTTCTTCCTGCTCGCGATCATCGGCCATCTCGCCGCCGCACGTGGTAATCGCCGACTCCGCACCGGGCCGGAGATCGCCGCGGCACTGGGCTCAACGCTCCTGGGGAGCGTCGACGTACCCGGTGAACGGCCCGCGCACCGGCCGACCGGCCGTGGCCCGCGGGCCTGGATCCGCCGGCTGTTGGGCATCGATGCCCGCTGGGACATGCCGACCCCGCGGGTGTCCGGCGATGAGGCCGGCGGGAGAATCCGCTACCGGCGGGTGTGCGAGCGCCTCCGGGACCAACTGCCGGCCCCCCGGCGGCTGCTGGTTGTCGTGCCGGACGGCGACGAGGTGGCCCGTCGGGCCGCCGGGCAGCTCGTCGCCGAGGCCGAGAGCGGTCCGCTGCTGCGGGTGGTGGGAGTTTCGGTGACCCAGCCGATGGTGCCGGACCGCGGCACCGAGTCCGGTGCCCTGGTCGTGCTCAGTGCGGGCAGTTGGACCGCAGAGGAGCTCGCCGGCATCGCCGAGGCGTGTGCGGACGCACGGCATGAGGTCGTCGGCGCCGTCGTCGCCGGCACGGTCCGGGCCCGTCCGACACGGTCTGCCGGCCATCCTCCGGACGACGCCACTCCCGCGCTCGCGGTGGGCAGCCACGCAAGGGGAGGCTCGGTGTGACGACGGGCAAGACTTCGCAGTCGTCGACCGCTGCTCCGCTGCTGGACCTGCAGGCGCTGGTGGTGGCGGTGCGCAGGCGCCGCCGCCTCTGGTGCTCGATGGCACTGGTAGGGCTGCTGGTCGGCGCGGCGGTGGCGGTCCTGCTGCCGCCGCAACCGGCCGCGGTGACCAAGGTGCTGGTCGCGCATCAGGCGGACCAACCGAACGACACCGGGACACTGATCCGCACCGACGCCGAGCTGCTGCAGACCACGCAGATCGCCGGCAAGGCCCTGCAGTCCCTCAAGTCCCCGGAAAAACCGGAAGACTTCATCCCGGACTACCGGGGCACCGGCCTGACCAACAACCTGCTGCAGATCGATGTGACAGGTGACAGCGACGCGCAGGCGGTGGCCCGCGCCAAGGCGCTGGCCGATGCCTTCGTCGCGGACCATGTGAGGCGGATCCAGGACGCCGCCAACGCCGAGGCCAAGACCCTCCTCGACCAACGTGACCGCACACGGGACGAACTCGCCCAGGTCAACAGGTCGATCGGAGACGGATCGTCGAAGAGCGGACCGAAGGCGTCGGCGAACACCGAGTCGCTCTTCGCCCGCCGGGCCGAACTCACCTCACAGATCACCGATTTCGGCCGGCGCGCCGCGGAGGCGCGCCTCGGTACGCCCCAACTCGTCGCGGGCACACAGATCGTGGACGCCCCGCACGCGGTGCGACACCCCCTGCCCAGGACCGTTGCCACCGACGCCGCGATCGGGCTCGTCCTCGGGCTCGTCCTCGGGCTCGCGCTGGCCACGGTCGGCGTGGTGGTGGCGGACCGCCCCGTGTTGCGCCGGGACATCGCGGCGAACCTGGGCGCCTCGGTCATCGCTGAGCTGCCCCGCCGGTCGGGCAGGCGGTGGCAGCGCCGCCGGACCCGGGCGGCGCGCGAACGGCTCACCACGACCCTGGCCCGTACCGTGCGCGGCTGCGCGGAACCGGTGTCGCTGCTGGAACTGGGCTGTGCGCGCAGCACGGTGGTGATCGCCCTGGACCTCGCCGGAGCACTGGAGACGCAGGGGCCGGTGGTCATCGTCGATGGTCTGCCGGGCCCGGAGCTCGCCAACAGCCGCCAGAGGCCGGGAGGTCCGGCCGTGGTCGACGGCGCGCGTGCCGCGGCGGTGCCGGATCCGGGGCACCGGCTCGGCGTCGGCTCGGTCGCGCCCGGCACGGCGTGGACCGACCTGCGCCACCTCGGTAGCCAGACCGTGCTCGTCGTGCGGGCCGGGCACGGCAGCGCCGCGTGGCTGCACACCGTGGCGCGGCAGCTCGCGGACCAGTGCGTTGCGGTGATCGGTGTGGTGCTGATCGACCCCGATCCGCGGGACCGGACCGACGGCACGCTGTGGGACGGGCTGCACATCGCGCTGCGGGGGCACGGCCAGCGCTCCGCCCGGCAGAACGAGACGGGCCGGCAGCAGGCGGAGCGGCAGCCGATGTGGGCCAGTGGGGCCTCCCCTGCTCGAACGACGTTGAGAGCTCGGGGACGGATCCCCGACAACGACCAGGAGGCACGGTAGGAGATGTGTGGCATCGCAGGGACCTACCGATGGCCGGACGGGAAGGTCGTGACCGACCGACTCACCGACACCCTCGCCCACCGCGGTCCGGACGGGGCGGGCCGGTACAGCCACCCCGCCGGTGACGGCGAAGTGCACCTCGGACACCGCCGGCTGGCCATCATCGACCTGTCCGAGACCGGCGCCCAGCCGATGGTCTCGGGCGGCCTCGCCCTGACGTACAACGGCGAGCTGTACAACGCACCCGAACTGCGCGCCGAGTTGGCAGCCTCCGGGGTGCGTTTTCGCGGCACCTCCGACACCGAGGTGGTGCTGGAGAGCTGGCGGCGCTGGGACACGGGGTGCCTGCCGCGACTGCGCGGCATGTTCGCGTTCGGGATCTTCGACGAGCGAACCGGTGAACTGGTCCTCGCCCGTGACCAGTTGGGCATCAAGCCGCTGTTCCTGCTCCGGCGCGGAGCGGGCCTGGCGTTCGCCTCCGAGCTCAAGGCACTCGCCGCCGCGACCGGCGGGTCGCTGCAGGTGGACCATGCGGCGCTGGTGGCCTCGCTGCTCTACTACTGGGTGCCGGACTCGCGGTGCGCGTTTCGCGAGGCGGAGAAGCTGCCGCCGGGGAGCTGGCTGCGGTGCCGGCCCGACGGCCGGGTGGAGCGCGGCCGGTTCTGGCGCCTTCGGGACGTCGCCGCCGAGGGCCGGGAGCGGGCCCGGGCCGGCGAGCGACCGGATGTCGCTGCCCTCGTCGAGGAGTCGACCCGGCGCCACCTGCTCTCCGACGTGCCTGTGGCGACCTTTCTTTCCGGCGGGCTGGACTCCAGCTACCTGACCGCGCTGGCGGCCCGCCACCAACCCGGCATCTCCGCTTACACGATCGGGTTCCGCGCCGAGGACGCCAGGTTCGAGGCGATGCCGGACGACCTGCGCTATGCCCGGCGGGTGGCCGAGCGGTTCGGCGTCGACCTGCACGAGATCGAGATCGCTCCGAACGTGCTCGGCCTGCTGCCGCAGATGACGTACCACCTGGACGAGCCGATCGGCGATCCCGCCGCGATCAACACGTTCCTGATCTGCGCGGCCGCGCGGGAGGCCGGGATCAAGGTGATGCTCTCCGGGATGGGTGCCGACGAGCTGTTCGCCGGATACCGCAAGCACCTGGCCAACCTGCTCGCGCTGCGCTACCAACGCGTCCCGCGGCCCCTGCGGCGGGGCCTGTCGCGGGCGGTGGACCGGTTGCCGGTCGCCACCTCCCGTCGGGGGTACCGGTCGGTGCGCTTCGCGAAGCGGTTCCTGTCCTTCGCCGATCTGCCGGAGGAGACCGCGTTCCGGCGCAGCTACACCATGTACGACCAGGAGGAGTTGCTCGCCCTGGTCCATCCGGATCTGGCCGGGGTGGTCCAGGACGTGTTGACCGAGCACGCGGACGTCTACCAGGACAACGACCTCGACGACTTCGTCAACCGCATGTGCCTGGGCGACACCCGGATGTTCCTGCCGGGTCTGAACCTCGCGTACACGGACCGGTCGAGCATGGCCGCGTCGACCGAGGTGCGGGTGCCGTACGTGGACGTCGAGGTGGTCAGGGCGGCGTTCGCCGTGCCCGGCGATCGCAAGATCGTCGGGCGGCAGGGCAAGGCGGTCCTCAAGGAGGCGGCCACCTCGGTGCTGCCCCGGGAGATCGTCTACCGGCCCAAGGGCCTGTTCAGCGCCCCGCTGCGCGCCTGGATGAGCCGGGATCTGGCACCGCTGGTGCGCGAGGTGGTGCACGACGGCGAGCTCGTACGTTCCGGGTTCCTGCGCCGCGAGGCACTGGCGCGGCTCGTCGCCGAGGACGCCGCCGGACAGCGGGACTTCTCCAAGCATCTGTGGCACGTACTGACCCTCGAACACTGGTATCGCGGCGCGACCTCCGGGTCTCGCCTGACGGCATAGCAGACGGCGTAGAAACAAGGGGACTTGGGTGAAACAGGTCGTGCAGAACTACAAGAGCGGCGAGCTGGCGGTGCTCGACGTGCCGGTGCCGGGGTGCAAGCCGGGCGGTGTGCTGGTCCGCAGCGCCTACTCGCTGATATCCACCGGGACCGAGCTCATGAAGGTGTCCGAGGCCGGCATGTCGATGCTGGGCAAGGCCCGCTCCCGGCCGGACCAGGTGGCCAAGGTCATGCAGAGCGTGGCCACCAACGGGGTGCCCGCCACCTACCGCAAGGTGATGGGCAAGCTGGACTCCTACACGCCGCTGGGCTACTCGCTGTGCGGGGTGGTCGAGCAGGTCGGCACCGGGATCGACGAGGTGAAGGTCGGCGACCTCGTGGCCTGCGCCGGCAATGAGCACGCGCTGCACGCCGAGTTGAACTGGGTGCCGAAGAACCTCTACGCCCGGGTGCCGGACGACCTCGCACCGCGCCACGCGGCCTTCGGCACCGTCGGGTCGATCGCGTTGCAGGGCGTCCGCCGCGGCGAGTCACAACTCGGCGACGTGGCGCTGGTCATCGGCCTCGGGCTGATCGGGCAGTTGGTGGTGCAACTCCTTGCCGCCTCGGGCGTCCGCGTGGTCGGGGTCGACCCCGACCCGGTGCGCTGCGAGCTCGCCGAACGCCTGGGTGCCGCGGCCTGCGGCGACCCCGCGTCCGCGGCCGTGGAAGCCGTCGTCGCCGAGCTCACCGACGGTCACGGCGTGGACCACGTGTACCTGGCCGCCGGCGGCGGCAGCAACCAACCCGTCGAACTGGCCGCCCGGCTCTGCCGGGACCGCGGCCGGGTCGTCGACATCGGCAAGTGCCGCCTGGACCTGCCGTGGAACGCCTACTACGAGAAGGAGCTCGACGTCCGGTTCTCCCGCAGTTACGGCCCCGGGCGCTACGACCCGGAGTACGAGCTGGAGGGGCGGGACTACCCGATCGGCTACGTGCGCTGGACCGAGCGCCGCAACCTGGCGTGCTTCCTCGATCTCCTCGCCCGCGGCAGCGTCGACGTGGAGCCCCTGGTCTCCCACATCGCCGACTTCGATGACGCCGTCGAGACGTACCGGCGCCTGAAGGACGGTGAACTGAGGGCCGTGGCCGTGCTGTTCCGGTACCCCGAACACGCGGGGGAAGCGGAGGCCCCGGCCCCGACCGTGGCCGTGCCCGCGGTGAACAGGCGCAGCGGCAGAGAGTCCACCCCGTCCCGGCGGTCCGTCAAGGCGCCCGTGCGGCTGGCGTTCGTCGGCGCGGGAAACTACGCGACGTCGATGCTGCTGCCGCACCTGGCACAGCGCGACGGCGTCGAGTTGTCGACCGTCGTCACCACGACGGCGCTGTCCGCGGCCAACGCGCAGCGGAAGTTCGGCTTCGCCGAGGCCACCACCGATCTCGACGCCGTGCTCGGCGACCCGTCCATCGACGCGGTGTTCGTGGTCACCCGGCACAGCTCGCACGCCGAACTGACCCAACGGGCGCTGCTGGCCGGCAAGGCGGTGTTCGTGGAGAAGCCGTTGGCGCTCACCGAGGACGAACTGGCCGGCGTGCTCGCGGCGGTCAAGGAGTCCGGCAACGACCGGCTGCAGGTGGGCTTCAACCGCCGGTTCGCGCCACTGCTGAACGAGTCCAGGAGGCGGTTCGGCGCCCGGACCGGTCCGGCGAGCCTGCGCTACCTGGTGAACGCAGGCCGGCTGCAGCACAGCAGCTGGTACCTCCAACAGGGCACCGAGGGTTCGCGGTTCGCGGGCGAGGGCGGGCACTTCATCGACACGGCGAGCTGGCTGCTCGCGGCCGACCCGGTCTCGGTGTACGCGGTCGCCACGGCCGGCAACGAGGACCTCCAGGTCGTGCTGCGCTATCCGGACGGCTCCACCGCCACCATCAGCTACGTCACCACCGGCGCACCCGGCTTCCCCAAGGAGACGCTGGACCTGGTCGCGGACGGCAAGGTGCTGCGGCTCGACGACTTCGTCCGTGCCGCCGTGTACGGCCGCAAGCGGTGGGTCAGTTCGCGGCTGCCCAAGGCCCGGGACAAGGGCCAGTCCGCCGAACTGGCCGCGTTCATCAAGGCCGTGCGGACCGGCGGGCCGATGCCCGTGGCGCTGGAGTCGCTGGTCGCCACCACGGCGGCCACCCTCGCCGTACAGGCCGGCCTGGCCGGCGGCGCGCCCGTGACGTTGGCGAGGGCGCGGTGACGGTGAGCTCGGGGAGCGCGGGCTGGTACCTGCGGCGGCTGTCCCGGATGGGACCGCGGGAGGTCGGCGGCCGGGTGGGCGACGCGGTGCGCAGGCGACGATGGCGGTCGACGCTGCCCCCCTGCCCGAACGTGATTGGCGCCCGTTTCACCGCGGTACTGCCCGCCGGGGCGATCGCCGCGGTGCCACCAGACGCCGCGAAACGTCTGATCGCCGAGGCGGACGAGCTGTTGGCAGGGCACGCCGAGTATTTCGGGGTGGGCCGCGACGACCTTGCGGACCCGGACTGGTCGTACGACCCCAAGACCGGGCGCCGAGCTCCGCGGGGCTACGCCTTCGACGTGCCGTACCGCAACGAGGACGCGGTCGGGGACATCAAGCAGATCTGGGAGCTGTCCCGGCATCAGCACCTGACCGTGCTCGCCGCCGCCTACGCGATCACCGGGAACGAGCGGTACGCCGAGCGTGTGGCCGAGCACCTGCGGTCGTGGTGGGCGGCCAACCCACCGCTGTGCGGCGTGCACTGGATCAGCGGCATCGAGTTGGGCATCCGGCTGCTCTCCTGGGTGTGGATCCGCCGGCTGCTCGACGGCTGGCCGGACGCGGCCACGCTGTTCGAGGACAACCCGGTGGCGCTGAACCAGATCTGGCACCACCAGCGCTGGCTGGCCGCCTTCCCCAGCCGGGGGTCCTCGGCGAACAACCACGTCATCGCCGAGGCCGCCGGGCAGTTCACCGCGGCCAGCGCGTTCGGATGGTTCCCCTCCTCGGCGCGTTGGCGGGCCGGCGCGCTGCGGTCGCTGGAGCGGCACCTGCGCAGCAACACCTTCCCCTCCGGCCTCAACCGCGAACTGGCCACCGAGTACCACGGACTCGTACTGGAGCTCGGCCTGGCCGCGGTGGCCGAGGCGGATGCCGCGGGCAGGCCGGTCCCCGCGTCCATCCGGCTGGTGCTGCTGCGGATGACCGACGCGCTCGCGGCCGTGGTGGACGGCCGGTTGCGGCCGCCGCGCCAGGGGGACGCGGACGACGGGCACGGACTCGTCGTGGACGGCGCGGGCACCGACCGCTGGGCCTCGCTGCTGGCCACCGGGGACGCCGTGTTCGGTCGGCTCGCCTGGTGGCCGACGGTGACCGGCACCGATGTGCGCACCCCGCTACTGGCCGCACTCATCAGGCCGTACGCGAAAAACGGCACCGCTGCGGCCGTGACCCGCCCGGCGAGCCGACCGGCCCACTTCGCCGACGCGGGCATGACCATCCTGCGCGGTCCGGCAGGGATCTGGTGCCGCTGCGACGGTGGCCCGCACGGCTTCTTGTCCATCGCCGCGCATGCCCACGCGGACGCGCTGTCCGTGGAGATCCGACACGACGGGGTCGACGTGCTCGCCGACCCGGGGACGTTCTGCTACCACGGGCAGCCCGAGTGGCGGCGGTACTTCCGGTCGACCCTCGGCCACAACACCCTGCAGCTGGACGGCCACGACCAGTCCGTCTCCGGCGGCCCGTTCCTGTGGACCCGGCAGGCCCGCAGCCGCGTCCTGACCGCGGACACCTCCGGCGCCTCCCACGAGGGGACGGCCACCTGGTGCGCCGAGCACGACGGCTACCAACGCTCCGTGCACCGCCGCCGGGTGGAACTGACGGCCGCCAGCAGGGAGTTGAGGGTAGTCGACGAGGTGCGCGGCCCGCGCCGGGCCGCACGCCTGGCGTTCCACCTCGGCCCGACGATCGCCGCGGACCTGGTGGACCACCGGGCGGTGCTCACCTGGAGCCGGGACGGCGAGGACCGCTCCGCGGTGCTCGACCTGCCCGGGCAGCTGAACTGGCGGGCCCATCGCGGCGAGAGTGACCCGCCGCTCGGCTGGTACTCCCCCGGCTTCGGGCGCAAGGAACCCACCACCACGCTGGTCGGCACCGGTTTCGCCGACGACGCGGAGGAGTTCACCACCGTGCTCAGGTTCCACGGCTAGGGGGGCGCGTGGGATTCACGAGGCGGCACCGGGCGTTGGCGGCGGCACCGCTGGCGCTGGCCCTGCTGGCATCGACCGGTTGCGAGGAGAGCGCGCACGACGGCCGAGCAGAGCCGACCGCAGCGCCCACCACGTCCGGGGCGCTGTCCACATCCGTGGCCCGGGTGTGTGCCAAGCCCGCGGCCGGGCCGACCACGGCGCCGGCGGGCGCGGTGACCATCGACCCAGCGGTGGTCGGTGACCTGGCAGCGAAGACCAAGAGCAGCCCCCCGAACACCACGTTCTGGCTTCGACCGGGCCGGCACCGGCTCGACCCGGACCGCTACGCCCAGGTCGTCCCCAAGGAAGGGGACCGCTACCTCGGCGCGCCAGGCGCGGTGCTCGACGGCCGGAGAAAAAACCAGTACGCATTCGGCGGTACCGCCCACCACGTCACCCTTCGCTACCTGACCGTGCAGGGATTCGTCGCACCGCACGACGAGGGCGTGGTCAACCATGATTCGGCCGACGGGTGGGTGATCGAGCACACGACGATCCAGCACAACTCCGGCGCCGGGCTGATGGCCGGTGCCCATCAGCGGGTCCGCGCCAACTGCCTGCGCGGCAACGGGCAGTACGGCATGAACGCGTACAAGGGCGGTGCCCCGATCAACGGCCTGGTGGTCGAGGGCAACGAGATCGTGTCCAACAACACCGACGACTGGGAGCGGCGGCAGCCGGGCTGCGGCTGCACCGGGGGCGTGAAGTTCTGGGCCGTCAACGGCGCCGACGTACGCGGCAACTGGGTGCACGCCAACCACGGAACGGGCGTGTGGGCGGACACCGACAACAACGACTTCCGCATCGAGAACAACGTGATCGAGGCCAACGACGGTGCCGCGCTGATCTACGAGGCCAGCTACAACGCGGTCATCCGGAACAACACGATCCGGCGGAACAACTGGGTCGAGGGCCGCAAGGCAGCCGACCGCGGCGACACCTTCCCTTTTGCGACCCTCTACTTGTCCGAGTCCGGTGGCGAACCAAGGATCCGAGCCCGCACCGACAAGATCGAGATCTACCGCAACGTCCTGGAGAACAACTGGTCAGGAATCACCCTGTGGGAAAACGCCGACCGGTTCTGCAACAGCCCGGCCAACACCTCCTCCGGTGACTGCACGTTGCTGGTGCGGCACCCCGACCGTTGCGCGCGGCCGGCGATCGCCACCGCACCGCTCTACACCGACTGCCGTTGGAAGACCCAGCGGGTGGACATCCACGACAACCGCTTCGTACTGGACACCTCCGTCGTCGACTGCACGGTGAAGTGCGACCGCATGGCGGTGCTGGCCAACTACGGCACCTATCCGGACTGGTCGCCGTACCAGGGCGACCGGGTGGCCAAGGCGATCACCCTTGAGCAGCACAACCGCTGGCACGACAACGCCTACGTCGGACCATGGACGTTCATCGCCCACGACCCCAGCCAGGTCCTCGACTTCGGGCAGTGGCAGGGCATGCCGTACCAGCAGGACGCGGGCAGCACCTTCCGCGCACAGGCGGGTGGTTGAGATGGGCGGGGACACCTCGAAGACCGTCGGGATCGTCTGGGGGCTGCTGGTCCTCAACACGCTCGGCTCGGCCGGGGCGAAGACCATCATCCCGCTGCCCCGCTCCCTCATCCAGTTGGTCACGATGGGCGCACTGGTCGGCGCGTTCGCGCTGGCGCTCGCACTCAATGTCCGGCTACGCATCCAAGCCAGCGCCTTCTTGTTCCTGCTCACCCTGCTGCTGGTGTCGAGCGTGCTCTCCAGTGCGCGCCTGGAGTCCGGGTTCGGCGCGCTGTTCCGCTGCGTTCGTCTGGCTCTCTTCGTCGGCACGCTGTGGTTGCTCAGCCGCTGGTGGGACGGCGGCCCGACGTTCGTGCGGCACCACATCCGGATGTACTTCGCGGTGCTCGCGTCGGTGGCCGCCGGCCTGGTCGTCTCACCGGGTGCGGCCATGCCCGACCTCTACGGCGGGCGTCTTGTCGGCGCGCTGTGGCCGCTCACCCCGCCGCAGATCGGCCAGTACGCCGCGGTGATCACCGGGCTCACCGTGTTGCTCGTACTGGGCCGCCGAACCGACCGGGCCGGCGCGGCGGTCGTCATCGTGCCCTCCCTCGTCCTGCTCGCGTTGACCCATACCCGGACGGCCACCCTCGGCCTGTTCATCGGGCTGGCGTTGGCGATCGGCTCGCTCGTCCTGACCAGTGCCGCCGCCCGCCGGTTCTTCACCTGGGCGGTGCTGTGCGCCACGGTGACCACCGTGGCGCTCGGCTCCGTGCTGCAGGCATGGTTCCTGCGTGGACAGAGCCAGGAGAACTTCTCCAGCCTCACCGGTCGGGCCAAGGTCTGGGACGCCCTCCTGGCAGCGCCCCGGACGACCGTGGAGCAACTGTTCGGCGTGGGCCTGGGCGACAAGTCGTTCGGCGGGCTACCGATCGACAACAGCTGGCTGGCCGTCTACAACGAACAGGGCCTGACCGGCATCACCCTCGTGGCGGCGATCATCATCGTGCTCGGCGGCGTCGCGTTGCTGCGGCCGCCGTCGCTGCCGAGGGCCTGCGCGATCTTCCTGATCAGCTACTGCGCGATCGCGTCGTACACCGAGGCCGGGCTGGGCGACGCCTCGCCGTATCTGCTGCATCTGACCGTCGCCGCCTCGTTGTTGACGGCACCTGCCGCGGCCACGCCCGTCCCGACGCCCGACGTTCCTCAACGACGCATCCCGCGATGGACCGGGATCGGGAGGTGACCTGAGCATGCACGTTCTCGTGGTGCACAACCGCTACTCCTCGGCGCAGCCGAGCGGGGAGAACAAGGTCGTCGACCAGGAGGTGGGGCTGCTGCGCGCGGCCGGCCACCGGGTCGAGTTGTTCGAGCGGCGCAGCGACGACATCGCCGCCCGGTCCCTGCCGGGCAAGGCCGCGGTGCCACTGCTGGTGCCGTGGAACCCGGCGGTCCGCACGGAACTCGCCGCCCGGCTGCGTGCCGAGCGGCCGGACGTGGTGCACGTCCACAACGTCTTCCCGCTCCTGTCGCCCGCGGTGCTGGCCGCCTGCGCCGACGCCGACGTGCCCGCCGTCGCCACGCTGCACAACTACACCCAGGTCTGCCCACCCGGCACGCTGCAACGGGACGGCCGGCCATGCACCGAGTGCGTGGGAGCGACGCCGCTGCCCGCCGTCCGGCACGGCTGCTACCGGGGCTCCCGCCTGGCGACGGTGCCGCTCGCGGTCAGCCTGTCGGTCAACCGGCGGCGGTGGTGGTCCGGCGTGCAGCGGTTCTTCTGCATCTCCGCGGCGCAGCGCGACGTCCTGGTGCGGGCCGGCATGCCGGCCCAACGGCTCGCGGTGAAACACAACTTCGTGCCCGACCCGGACGCCCGCCGATCCGGCACCGGCGAGCAGGTGCTCTATCTCGGTCGGCTCGCGGAGGCCAAGGGCGTGCGGCTGCTCATGGCCGCGTGGGACCAGATCGCAGCGAGCGGCGGTGTGGGCGTGCCGCTCGTGATCGCCGGCGCGGGACCGCTGGAGCGGGAGGTGACCGCCTGGGCCGCGGCCCGGGACGACGTGCGCTACGTCGGCCTGTACGACACGGCTCAGTGCCGGCAGGCCCTCGCGCGGTCGGTCGCCGTGGTGGCTCCCTCGACGTGGCTGGAGGCGTTCGGCCTGGTGGTCGTCGAGGCGATGGCAGCGGGGGTCCCGGCCGTCGCCGCCGGTCACGGCGCCTTCGTCGAACTCGTCGAGGACGGGGTGACCGGGCTGCTGCACCGGCCGGGCGAGGTCGCCTCGCTCGCGTCCTGCCTACGCGGGATCGCGGCCGACCCGGCTCGCAACCGACAGATGGGCCAGGCAGCCCGACGCCGCTACGAGCAGGGTTTCAGCCCGGCCGTCGGCCTTGAGCGCCTGGTGGAGGGGTACCGCACCGCGATCGCGGGTCGGTCAGCACTGGCTCGCGACGGGGACACCCGCGCGAACAGGGGGGATGGGAACGGAAAATGACACGATGCCGACTCTGCGGCTCGGAAGCGATGGCGAGCGTCGTCGACCTCGGGGCGACGCCACCATGTGAAAGCTTTCTCGCCACGGACCAACTGGACCAGCCGGAGCGGGCGTTGCCGCTGCACCTGCGGGTCTGCACCGGCTGCTGGCTGGCGCAGATCCCCCCGCTGATCACGCCGGAGGAGACGTTCACGCAGTACGCGTACTTCTCCTCCTACTCCACCTCCTGGGTGGAGCACGCGCGCACGTTCGTCGACGACGCCGTGCAGCGCCTAGCTCTGGGCCCCGACGCCTTCGTGGTCGAGGTCGCGAGTAACGACGGGTACCTGCTGCGGCACATGGTGGACCGCGGGATCCGCTGCCTCGGCATCGAGCCGTCGGTGAACGTCGGCGCGGCGGCGCGGGACGCGGGGGTGCCCACGCTCACGGAGTTCCTTTCCCCGGCCACCGGCTCGGCCGTGCGCGCCGAGCACGGGCCGGCGGACCTGGTCGTGGCCAACAACGTGTACGCGCACATCCCCGACGTGGTCGGGTTCACCCGGGGGCTGCGCGCCCTGGTCGCCGACGACGGCTGGGTCTCCATCGAGGTGCAGCACCTGCTGACCCTGATCGAGGAGAACCAGTACGACACGATCTACCACGAGCACTTCCAGTACTACACGGTCGCATCCGCGATCCGGGCGCTGGCGAGTGGTGGACTCGCGCTCGTGGACGTC
Organism: Streptomyces sp. NPDC090442; assembly: GCF_044769405.1. NCBI lineage: Bacteria > Bacillati > Actinomycetota > Actinomycetes > Kitasatosporales > Streptomycetaceae > Streptomyces > Streptomyces sp. NPDC090442. The sequence continues at coordinate 81,943 of NZ_JBIVXW010000004.1, read as the reverse complement.
GAGTTGCTGCCCACGCACGGGGGCTCCATCCGGCTGTGGGCCCGGCCGGCCGAGGCGGCCGGCGAGCCGACCCGCCGGGTGGCCGACGTGCTGGCCCGGGAGAAGGCCGCCGGGCTTGAGGAGCTGTCCGGGTACACCGAGTTCTCCGCCCGGGTGGCCAAGGTGCGCCGGGACCTTTTGAGGTTCCTCATCGAGGCGGCCGAGCGCGGCGAGACGGTCGTCGGCTACGGCGCCCCGGGCAAGGGCAACACCCTGCTCAACCACTGCGGCATCCGCCCCGACCTGCTCCCGTACACGGTCGACCGCAACCCCTACAAGCACGGCAGGTTCACCCCCGGCACCCGCATCCCGATCCTGCCACCCGAGCAGATCGCCGCCGACAGACCGGACTACGTCCTCGTCCTCCCGTGGAACCTGCGGACCGAGCTGGTCGAGCAGCTGTCCTTCGTGCACGCCTGGGGCGGCCGGCTGGTCTTTCCCATCCCGGAACTGAGCATTGTCGAGGTCGCGTCTTGAAAGAGGTTGCAGCATGAAGGTCGTTCTGTTCTGCGGCGGTTACGGGCTGCGGATGCGCAGCGGAGCCTTTGACGACGTGCCCAAGCCGATGGCGATGGTCGGCCCCCGGCCGCTGATCTGGCATGTCATGCGCTACTACGCCTACTTCGGGCACACGGAGTTCATCCTGTGTCTCGGGTACGGGGCGCACCACATCAAGAACTTCTTCCTCAACTACGAGGAGACAGCGTCCAACGACTTCGTGCTGCGGGGCGGCCGGACCGAGCTGCTGTCCACCGACATCGCCGACTGGACGATCACGTTCGCGCAGACCGGCGTCGAGTCGCCGATCGGGGAGCGGCTGCGCCGGGTGCGGCACCACCTGGACGGCGACGAGATGTTCCTCGCCAACTACGCCGACGTGCTCACCGACGCCCCCCTGCCCCAGATGATCGACTCCTTCACCCGGCGCGACGCCGGCGCCTCGATGATGGTGGTGCCACCGCAGTCCTCGTTCCACTGCGTGGACCTGGGCGAGGACGGCCTGGTGGGGGGCATCACCGCGGTGAGCGAACTGCCGCTGTGGGAGAACGGCGGCTACTTCGTGCTCCGCCAGGAGGTCTTCGACCACATACCGGAGAACGGGGACCTGGTCGCCGACGGATGCGCCCAACTCGCCAAGCGGGGCCGGTTGGTGGCGCACCAGCACCGCGGCTTCTGGAAGCCGACCGACACCGTGAAGGAGCGGGCCGCGCTCGACGCCGCCTACGCCCGGGGCGAGCGCCCGTGGGCCGTGTGGGAACGGGACGGCGTGCGGGCCAACCTCGCGGTGAGGACCGCATGATCCGGCTCGGGGCCGAGCGCCTGGAACGGATCGTCGCGGTGGGCGCGCACTGCGACGACATCGCCATCGGTGCCGGCGGCACACTGCTGACACTGTGCCTGGCGCGGCCGGGCATCCGCGTCGACGCGCTGGTGCTCTCCGGCGGTGGCGGCGAGCGGGAGCAGGAGGAGCAGGCGGCGCTCGACGCCTTCTGCCCGGGCGCCGAACTGCGCCTGACCGTACTCAAGTTGCCGGACGGCCGGATGCCCGTGTACTGGGACGAGGCCAAGGCCGCGGTCGAGGAGCTGCGCGCGGGGACCGAGCCGGATCTCGTGCTGGCCCCGCGCACCGACGACGCGCACCAGGACCACCGCGGCCTGGCGCGGCTGGTACCCACCGCGTTCCGCGACCACCTCGTACTCGGCTACGAGATCGTCAAATGGGACGGCGACCTCGGCCGTCCGGCGGCGTACCAGCCGCTGTCGCCCGAGATCGCCGAACAGAAGGTGCGACTGCTGCAGGAGCACTACCCCTCGCAGCGGCACCGGCCCTGGTACGACCGCGAAGCCTTCCTCGGTCTTGCCCGCATCCGCGGCATCGAATGCCACACGCGCTACGCCGAGGCGTTCGCCGTCACCAAACTCGCTCTCAACCTGGGGGATTGAACCTTGCGCGTACTGCTGACCGGGCACCAGGGCTACCTGGGCACCGTGATGGCCCCGGTACTCACGGCCGCCGGACACGAGGTCGTCGGCCTCGACGCCGGCCTGTTCGCCGACTGCGTCCTCGGCCCGACACCCACGGATCCGCGGGGACACCGGGTGGACCTGCGCGATGTCACCGCGGAACACGTGGCCGGAGTGGACGCCGTGATCCACCTGGCCGCACTCTCCAACGACCCGCTGGGTTCGCTGGCGCCACAACTCACCTACGACATCAACCACCATGCCTCCGTACACCTGGCCCGACTGGCCCGCGACGCCGGCGTGAAGCGCTTCCTGTACGCATCGACCTGCTCGGTCTACGGCGCCGCCGGCGGTGACGACCTGGTGGCCGAGGACGCCCCGTTGCGCCCGGTGACGCCGTACGCGGAGTCCAAGGTGCGGGTGGAGGACGACCTGCACGACCTGGCAGACGACGACTTCACCCCGGTGTACATGCGCAACGCCACCGCCTTCGGCTACTCGCCCCGGCTGCGCGCCGACATCGTGGTGAACAACCTGGTGGGCCACGCGCTCCTGTCCGGCGAGGTACTGGTGCTCTCCGACGGCACCCCCTGGCGCCCGTTGGTGCACGCCGCCGACATCGCCCGGGCCTTCGCGGCCGCGCTGAGCGCGCCGCGGGAAGCGGTGCACGACCGGGCGTTCAACATCGGTACCGAGACCAACAACGTCACGGTCGCCGAGATCGCCGAGCAGGTCGCCGAGGCGGTGTCCGGTGCGAAGGTGGTGATCACCGGGGAGACTGGTGCCGATCCGCGGTCGTACCGGGTGGACTTCTCCCGGCTCCGCGCCGCGCTACCCGGCTTCGACTGCGACTGGACGGTGAAGCAGGGCGCGCTCGAACTGGCCGATGCCTACCGGAAGTTCGGACTGACCCGCGAGGACTTCGAACGACGCTTCACCCGCCTCGCCGTATTGCGGGCGGCGTCCGACGCCGGCGCCGTCGACGACACCCTGCGGCGGCGCCGATGACCGCGGCCGGCGACCAGATGTACGCACTGGTGGAGCGGCTGTACCCGCTGTGCCGGAGCATCACCGGCGACGGCGTGCGCGCCACCTTGGACATCGTCAACGAGTACGTCCCGCTGCAGGTGCACGAGGTGCCGACCGGAACGCAGGTGCTCGACTGGACGGTGCCGCAGGAGTGGAACATCCGGGACGCGTACATCGCCGACACCACCGGCAGGCGGGTCGTCGACTTCGCCAAGTCCAGCCTGCACGTGCTCGGTTACAGCGTGCCGGTGTCGGCAACCATGCGACTGGCCGAACTGCGCGCACACCTGCACACCCTGCCGGACCACCCGAGTTGGGTGCCGTACCGCACCAGCTACTACCAGCCGCAATGGGGGTTCTGCCTGGCCCAGGAGACCTTGGACGCGCTGCCGGACGGCGAGTACGAGGTCCGCATCGACTCCACACTCGCCGACGGCCACCTCACCTATGCCGAGCACGTGGTCCCCGGTCAGGTCGCCGACGAGGTGATCGTCTCCTGCCACGTCTGCCACCCGTCGCTGGCCAACGACAACCTGGCCGGCATCGCGGTGGCGACGTTCCTGGCCCGGGCGCTGGCGGAGCAGAGGCCGTACTACACCTACCGGTTCGTCTTCGCGCCCGGCACCATCGGAGCGATCACCTGGCTGGCCCGCAACGCGGAGCGGATCGGCCTGGTCCAGCACGGCCTGGTGCTGGCCTGCGCCGGCGACCCGGGCCGGCTGACGTACAAGCAGAGCAGGCGCGGCGACGCGGAGATCGACCAGGTAATGCAACACGTGCTGGCCGCCTCCGAACGCCCGCACCACGTCGTCGAGTTCACTCCGTACGGCTACGACGAGCGGCAGTTCTGCTCGCCCGGGTTCGACCTCGGCGTGGGCTCGCTCAGCCGGACCCCGTACGCCCGCTACCCCGAGTACCACACCTCGGCGGACAACCTGGACTTCGTCTCCCCGGAGGCGATGGCGGACACGCTCGCCGTCTGCCGCGAGGCATGCGCCGTCCTGGACCGCAACCGGCGGTACCTCAACCTCAGCCCCTACGGCGAACCGCAGCTGGGCCGACGTGGGTTGTACGACTCGCTCGGTGGCCGCAGCGACGCGAAGCAGGCCGAGATGGCCATGCTCTGGGTGCTCAGCCTCTCCGACGGCGCGCACAGCCTGCTGGACGTCGCGGAGCGGTCCGGGCTGCCCTTCGACGCCGTCGCCACAGCGGCGGGCGCCCTACACGGCGCCGGACTGATCAAGGCATGACGCCGATGACCATCGAGGAGCAGAAGGCGACGGCGTCGACCCGGTCCGCCCGGCGGGCCGTGGCGGGCAGACTGTCCTGGGGACTGGCCGACCAGGCGGCCTCCAGCGTGTCCAACTTCGCGGTGGGGATCTACGTGGCCCGCTCGTTGGGGTTGGCCGCGTTCGGCGTGTTCAGCCTGGCCTGGGTGACCTACGGTGTGGTGCTCAGCGTCTCCCGCGGGCTGGCCACCGACCCCCTCGTGGTGCGCTTCAGCGGCGTGTCGGACGCGTCGTGGCGCGGGGCGGTGGCCCGCTCCTCGGGCACCGCGCTCGGCGTCGGTGCGGCCATCGGCTCGGCGTGCCTGGTGGTCGGCCTGGCTCTCGGCGGCAGTGTGGGACCCGCGTTCACCTGCCTCGGCGTCATGCTGCCGGGGCTGCTGTTGCAGGACGCCTGGCGGTACGCGTTCTTCGCCGCCGGCACCGGACGGAAGGCGTTCGTCAACGACCTGGTGTGGGGCGTCGCGCTCGTCCCGGCCATCGTGCTGGCGGCCCAGGTGGGCACCGTGTCCGCCTTCGTACTCGCCTGGGGCGTCTCGGCCGCGGTGGCCGCGATGTACGGCTGCCTCCAGTCCGGAATCCGGCCCCGGACAACCGGAGCGCGCGCGTGGCTGCGCGAGAACCGCGACCTCAGCTACCGGTACCTGGTCGAGAACGTCGGCGTCAGCGGGGCCAGTCAGCTGCGGGCGTACGGGCTCGGCGCGATCGTCGGGGTCAGCGCCGTGGGTGTGATCCGGGGCGCCGAGCTCCTACTCGGCCCGTTCATGGCCGTGCTGATGGGCCTTTCGCTGGTCACCGTCGCGGAGGCGGCACGGGTGCTGCGACGAACCCCGCACCGCCTCGGCGCGTTCTGCCTCCTGTTGGGCGGCGGGCAGGCCGTCGCCGCACTCCTCTGGGGCGGGGCGTTACTGCTGATGCCGGACCGGGTCGGCGAACTCGCCCTCGGCGACGTCTGGAGCTCCGCCGCGCAGCTCGTCGTGCCGGTCACGCTCGGCGTTGCGGGCGCCGGCCTCGGCACCGGCGCCGCGGCCGGGCTGCGCGCGCTCGCCGCGGCGCGACGCAGCCTGCGCTGCCAACTCCTCGCCTCCACCTGCTACGTCATCGGCGGGCTCGGCGGTGCGGCCGCGGCCGGCACGGTCGGCTCGGCCTGGGGCGTCGCCGCCGCGACGGTCTGCGGCTCGGCCGTGTGGTGGCTGCACCTGCGGTCCGCCCTGCGCGCGCACCACCAGAACCCCATCCGCGAAGTGAGGACGACATGACCCCCCATCCCCGGTTGAGCATCGGCCTGCCGGTGTACAACGGCGAGGAGTACCTCGCCGAATCGCTCGACGCCCTGCTCGGCCAGACCTACGAGAACTTCGAGCTGGTCGTCTCCGACAACGCCTCGACCGACGGGACCCAGGACATCTGCCACCGGTACGCCGCACGCGACTCCCGCATCCGCTACCTCCGACTCCCCCGGAACATCGGCGCCGCACCGAACCACAACTACGTGTTCACCAAGTGCCGCGGCGAGCTGTTCAAGTGGGCCTCGCACGACGACCTTTACGCCCGGGACCTGCTGCGGCGCTGCGTGGACGCGCTGGACGAGCGGCCGGAGGTGATCCTCGCGCACTCCGGCCAGGCGGTCATCGACGGCGACGGCCGGGTGAAGGTCCCGTACGAGTACGGGCTCGCCACCGACTCGCCCCATGCGCCGGAGCGCTTCCGCAGTTTCCTCTTCGAGCCCGGTGGCGACGACTTCTACGGGGTGCTGCGGGCCGACGTGTTGCGCCGGGTGAAGCCGCACGACAGCTACCACCACGCGGACCGCACGTTCGTCGCCGAGATCGTCCTGCACGGGCCCTTCCACCAGGTACCGGAGGTGCTGTACTTCCGCCGCGACCACCCCACCCGCGCCGAGCGGGCGAACCCCTCCAAGCGCTCCCGGTGCGTCAACCTGGACCCGCGCCGGGCGGGCCCGTTGCACCCGACGCCCCGGCTGCTCGCCGAGTACGTGTGGGGCTTCGTCGCGGCGATCCGGCGGGCGCCGTTGTCCCCGGCCGACCGGCGCGCGTGCTTCCGTCACCTGGCCGCATGGGCGGCCAGCCGGGCCCGGCCGGGCGCCGGCGAACGGGTCGAGGACCGCGCCCCCTTCGCCCCGGGTCTGCTCGCCGTCTCCGTCGACACCCTCGTCGCCGGCAGGGAGGGCAGGCAGGCATGACGTCCACGGACGAAACCCCGGTGCGCGTCGGGGTGTTCGGCCTGCTCGGCTCCGGCAACCTCGGCAACGACGGATCGCTGGAGGCCGTGCTCGGCTACCTCCGCGCCGAACAACCGGCGGCGGTGGTGGACGCGCTGTGCGGCGGACCCGAGGTCGTCGCGACCCGGTACCGGATCCCCGCGACGCGGCTGCACTGGTACCGCGGTGAGTACCGGACCGCGTCCCGGGTGGGTGCGATCGCGGCCAAGGGTCTGGGCAAACTCGTCGACGCCGTCCGCACCGCCTGCTGGGTGCGGCGGCACGACGTGGTGATCGTGCCGGGCATGGGCGTCCTGGAGGCGACGCTACCGCTGCGACCGTGGGGCTTCCCCTACTCACTGTTCCTGCTCTGCGCGACCGGCCGGTTGTTCGGCACCCGGGTCGCACTGGTCGGCGTCGGCGCCGACGCGATCGGCGACCGGCCGACCCGAGCCCTGGTGCGCTGGTCGGCGCGGCTGGCCACGTACCGGTCGTACCGGGACGCCCTGTCCCGCGACGCGATGCGGGCGATGGGCGTGGACACCGCACGCGACGAGGTCTACCCGGACCTCGCCTTCGCCCTGCCGACGCCGCCCGCCCCCGAACTCTCGGCCTTTCCCCCGCCCTTCGGCCGGGAGGGCCCCCCACAGCAGGGAGGTACCCCCCTCTCCCCCTCGGGCCTGGTCTGCGTCGGCGTGATGGACTTCCACGGCGGCAACGACGACCGCGCCCGGGCCGAGGAGATCCACCGCCGCTACCTCGACGGGACAACTCAATTCGTCCGCAGGCTTGTTGAGGACGGCAGGCCGGTCCGCCTGCTCACCGGCGACGCGTGCGATGCGCCGGTGGTCACCGCGATCCTCGACGCGGTGGACTCGCCGCTGGTCACCGCTGCCGAGACCGCCTCGCTGGCCGACCTGATGAAGGAGATGGCGGCTGCCGACACCGTGGTGGCGACGCGCTACCACAACCTGGTCTGCGCGCTGAAGGTCGGCACACCGACCCTCGCACTCAGCTACGCGGCGAAGAGCGACGCACTCATGACCGAGAGGGGTCTCGGCGCGTACCGCCACTCGGCTCGCGAGGTCGACGCGGACCAACTCCTGGAAAGATTCCGAGAGTTGGAGAAGCGATCGGCGGAGCTGCGGCGGACGCTCGCCGAGCGGAACCTGGTCACCACCCGCCGCCTGGAGGACCAGTTCACCACTCTGACAGCGACGCTGTTCCCGGCGACCGACCACCACCACGCCCACGCCCTGCGGGAGACCCCATGAACACGCCCGGAATGAGAGCGACCGAAGTCCCGGCGATAGCCGGCGCGTACCGGTTCGAGCCGACGCCGTACGCCGACGAGCGCGGCTTCTTCTGCCGCACCTTCGACGCCGACGTGGTCCGCTCGGTGGGCCTCGCCCCGGACGCCTTCGTCCAGGACAGCGTGTCCCGCTCGGTCCGGGGCGTGCTGCGCGGCCTGCACCTGCGCTCCGGCGCCGGCGAGGCCAAGCTGGTGCGGTGCTCGTACGGGAGGATCTTCGACGTCGTCGTGGACCTGCGGACGGACTCACCGACATACCGCAACCGGGCCTTCTTCGAGCTGTCCGGAGAGACGCAGGTGACCCTGTACATCCCGGCGGGGTGCGCCCACGGCTTCCAGGCACTGACCGAGACCGCTGACATCGCGTACCGGATCGACCGCCCGCACGATCCGGCCGAGGACGTGACGATCGCCTTCGACGACCCGGAGCTCGCCATTCCCTGGCCGCTGCCGGTCACCTCGATGTCCCAACGGGATCGGGAGGCGCCGAGCCTCGCCAAGGCCCTTCAACGCATGGAGAGTTGAGGTCATCGTGGCCACCGAAGACACCGCAGACACCGCAGAGCTCAGCCTGCCCAGGTCGCGGCAGGCGAACGAGCGACTGCACACCCTGGTCCCCGGGGGTGCGCACACCTACGCCAAGGGCGACGACCAGTACCCCGAGAACCTCGCCCCGGTCATCAGCCACGGCCGCGGCGCCCACGTATGGGACATCGACGGCAACCGCTACATCGAGTACGGCTCCGGACTGCGGTCGGTCAGCCTCGGCCACGCCCACCCCCGCGTGACCGAGGCGGTGCGGCGGGAACTCGACCGCGGCAGCAACTTCGTCCGCCCGTCCATCGTGGAGGTCGAGGCCGCGGAACGCTTCCTGGCCACCGTGCCCACCGCCGAGATGGTGAAGTTCACCAAGAACGGCTCCGACGCCACCACCGCCGCGGTACGCCTCGCCCGCGCCGTCACCGGGCGCCCGCGGGTGGCCGTCTGCGGCGACCATCCCTTCTTCTCCGTCGACGACTGGTTCATCGGCACCACGCCGATGTCCGCCGGTGTTCCGGCGGCGACCACCGAGCTCACCGTGGCGTTCCCTTACGGGGATTTGGCCGCCACACAGGAGCTGCTCACCCGGTACCAGGGCGAGATCGCCGGTCTGATCCTCGAACCCGCCACCCATACCGAGCCTCCGCCCGGGTACCTCGCCGGCCTGCGCGAGCTGGCCGACCGGCACGGCTGTGTACTGATCTTCGACGAGATGATCACCGGCTTCCGCTGGTCCGAGGCGGGCGCCCAGGGCCTGTACGGCGTCGTCCCCGACCTCTCCACCTTCGGCAAGGCGCTGGGCAACGGGTTCGGTGTCTCCGCGCTGGCCGGGCGCCGCGACCTGATGGAGCGGGGCGGGCTGCGCCACTCCCGCGACCGGGTGTTCCTGCTCTCCACCACGCACGGTGCGGAAACGCACTCGCTGGCCGCCGCGATGGCCGTGCAGACCACCTACGCCGAGGAGGGCATCACCGCACAACTGCACTACCTGGGCGAGCGGTTGGCCGCCGGTGTCCGCGACGCCGCGGCCACCATGGGCGTCGGCGACCACCTCGTCGTCCGAGGCCGGGCCAGCAACCTCCTCTTCGCCACCCTCGACGAGAACCGGCAGCCGTCGCAGCAGTACCGCACCCTGTTCCTGCGCCGACTCCTCGTGGGCGGAGTGCTGGCCCCGTCGTTCGTGGTGAGCAGCGCGCTCGACGGTGCCGACATCGACCGCACCGTCGACGTGGTGGCCCAGGCATGTGCGGTGTACCGCAAGGCACTGGACGCCGCCGACCCCACCCCCTGGCTGGCCGGGCGGCCGGTGAAGCCCACATTCCGCCGCTTGGCGTGACGTGATGTCAGCGACGCTCCCGTCGACCGGCGTCGGCCACCCGGTCGACCAGCCACGCGGTCGCTGACGTCACCGCCAGCGCGGTGCACCAACCGCCGAGGACGTCGGTCGGATAGTGCGCGCCCAGGGCGACCTGCGCCCAGCCCATGGCGGCCCCGGCAACCAGCGCCGCGGCGAGCACGAGCAGGGTGCCGGCCGTCCTGCCGAGGCCGAGCCGGCCGGTCGCGAGCAGCGCCAACACGAGGGCGAGCGCGGTGAAGAAGGCAGTGTGCCCGCTCGGGTAGGACAGGTTGCCGCCGTGGATGGTGCGTCCCACCAGGGATTTGAGCAGCGTCGCGGTCCCCACGGTCATGCCGACCGCGGCAACCACGAACACCGCGGCGCGAGGACGCCGAAGCAGCAGACAGCCCGTCACGGTAGCCACGACCAGTGTCGCCGCCCCTACGGGCTCCCCCAAGAAGTCCATGGCCAGAGCGACATGCCGCCACGACGGCCCCACCCCGTCCACCGCCGCCCAGACCCACGCATCCACCGTGCCGGGCTTGCGGTCGTCGGCATACCAGCCCCCGAGCACGACGACCACCAGCGCGGCGAGGGCCACAACCGGCCCGAGCCACGCGCGCATCGACGGGGGCAACACCGCGGGCGCCGGCCGGCCGGTCACGGCGGGTGGGCGTAGCCTCCTGACGACTCCGGTGACCGTGTGTCCGGGCACGCCACGTCCTCTGTGTCCCATCAGCACCTCGGCTCCCGCGGGCAGGTTGGAAACGGCATTGTCGCGGCCACCACGGTCGGGCCGGCTTCGAAGGCCGCTGGATCCACTGGACCACAGCGGCAGGACCTGTTCGCTGCCCGCCTGGCGAAGTAGTCCCCCAGCGACTGCGAGGGAATCGACCAATTGCGGGCGGGCCAGGGACGGCACAGCGACGCCCTGCCACCAACCGGGGCGGGAGCGACGTCACTTCACCTCCGTATTCGCCGCCACCGTCAGGATCGCCCGTAGCTGCGCAACGATGTCCAGCCGGTTCTGCACGAACTGCGGATCCGTGATTCTTCCGGTCGCCGGATCGGTGTTGCCGGTGCCGAACTGGAGCACCGGCGTGTGCACATGCCCGCCTGGCAGCGTGTCGTGCAGGCCCAGCCGGTCGCGCAGCAGGGTCGCTCGATAGGCGATCTCGTTGGAGAGGTAGTTTCCGCCGCCCCCCTCACGGGCCGTGGAGCCCGGGGTGGGGCCGTCGGGGCGCACGACGGGTTCGGTGCTCCCGGTCGGGATCTCGGTGACCTCGGTGTGGTCGTAGCCCGGAAACCGGCCGGTGCGCGCGGTCACCATCGCCTTGTAGGGCAGGGTGGTCGTCGTCCACTGCGGCTGCGTGGCCGGGGCGGCGACCGGGACGGTACCGGTGCTGCTGATGTTGTCGTTGTCGGGGTAGCCTCCGCGCCACGCCCCGTTGGTCCGCTCGACGTCGAAGCGGCCCACCCGGCCCTGGCTCACCGTCGTGTACAGGTCGACCTTCGGCAGGTACGGCGCCAGCGCCCGCTCCACCGTCCCCTCGGCGAAGTCCCGCCAGCGCACCGGGAACGTGACGGCTTCGATGCGGGCCGGGCCGGAGTTGGTCTGGATCACCGTCCCGTCGAGAGCGAGCGCGACGGCCCCGGACGGGTTGGAGATCCTGATGTCCTTGTCCAGTGTGAACGGGTCGAAGCCGGTGACGAGAATGCGCTTGATACCCGTGGCGCGCGACGGGTAGCGGATGTCGGTCTGGCCGCGCGAGGTCCGCTCCAACTGATCCAGCAGGGAGGAGCGTTGCGCGTCGCTGAGTCCGAAACCGGGCTTGTACGTGCGCACGTCGCGCGTCATCCCGAGCCGCGCCCAGTACAGCGGCCGGTCATCGTCCCGGCCGAGGTCGCCGCCCGCGGGGCCCCGCCCCTGCGCCCAGTCGACGGCGCGCCGCCACAGCGCCGTACCGTCCCGTACGACGATGCCGCGGGCCTGTTCAAAGGAGTGCGCCCGGGCCAGGTCGCGGGCGAAGTCCGGGGCCACGGAGCCGAATCCGGAGTGTCGCAGTATCTCCTGCGGTGCCGCCTTGTCGAGGCGCTGCTCCTCGACGGTCGGGGTCGCAACGCCGTGGGCGACCCGAGCCGTCGCCGTGGTCGCGGGTGCGGCCAGCCCCGCCAGCAGGGTCATGCCGAGGATGCCGATCCGAACACGTAGGGAATTCAAGGGACTTGGGGTCCTTCCGTGGTTGAGGGGGTGTTCCACCATCACACTACGCAGCAGCGAGCCGAACAGGCAGGCAGTGAACTACCCGCGCATCCTCGCTGTCCTCGACGAGGCGACCGGAACCCTGCGGGCCAAGGAAATCTGCGAAGCCCTCGGCCACGAACTGCCACCGAGAGAGTCGAAGGCGCCCGGGTCAAGCCCGTTCAAGGCGGGTTGGGGAATCGCATGCGGTCTGGCCGCATGGTCAACGTCAGCCCGCGTCGATGTCGCTGTCAGGGCTCCCTCCTTCCCCTTCTCGCAGGGAGCGGTGGAGGGCGGCGCAGTCCGCGTAGGCCGGCAGCAGGCCGCGCTGTTCCAACTCCGTGAGGTTCGGGGACCGTTGGTCCCTGTCCGAGAGGATCGGGTCGATGTTTTCGGGCCAGGCGATGCCGAGGTCGGGGTCGAGTGGGTGTATGCCGTGCTCCCTCGCGGGGGCGTAGCCGTGTGAGGTGAGGTAGACGACGACCGTGTCGTCGGTGAGGGCCATGAACGCGTGGCCGAGCCCTGCTTCGACGTACAGGCTGCGATACGGGGTGTCGAGCGCAACGGCCTCCCAAGAGCGGTACGTGGGCGAGCCGGTCCTGATGTCCACCACCACGTCCAGCACGGCGCCGGTGAGGCAAGTGACGTATTTGGCCTGGCCGGGCGGGACTTGGGCGAAGTGCACCCCTCGTAACACCCCACGCCGTGAAACGGATCGATTGACCTGGGCAACCGCCGGTTCGTAGCCAAGGGCGTGACGCAGTGACCGACCGCTGTACAACTCCTGGAACTCGCCCCGGTCGTCGGTGAACGCGCGGTTCTCCAACAGCCAGGCACCTTGCACGCCGAGCGGACGCATCCGCCCCTCCTCTCACGATGGTGCGACACGGTATGAACGGTCGCACGGTTCCTGGTGTGTGAGGCTCCTGAGGCCCGCGCCGTGGACGCACGGCGGCACCACCAGGCCGAAGTCAACCTCCACCGCAGCGCCGTGCCCCGCATACGCTGGAGCGAAGCACCCATGGCCCACCCGTCACGGCGCACGGTCGAGGGGAGGCCCGAGCGCGAAGTCGTGCGGTGCCGCACAGGTAGAGGGCGAGTGAGTGGCACGCAAGCTCCACCAGCAGGGCCGGTCATCGGTCATCGCACCGCTCTCGTCCACGACTTGAGGCACAGAGGGGCTTCTGGAGGAGACATGACCCATCCAATGATCCGAGCGGCGCGCCGAATGACCGCTAGCCCCTGGCGTACGGCCTCGCTCCGGTGAGGGGCATAGTTCTGGCGGGCGGGAACGGGACACGGCTGCTGCCCCTCACGCTGGTGGGCTCCAAACATCTGGCCCCGGTCTACGACAAGCCGATGGTCTATTACCCGCTGTCCGTGCTCATGCTCGCGGGCATCAACGAAGTCCTCATCATCACCCGCCCCGCGGAGATCGGACTGTTCCGCAGGCTGTTCGGAAGCGGCAGCAGGCTCGGCATGCGCATCGACTACGCGGCCCAGGAGGAGCCACGGGGCATCGCCGACGCCTTCCGCGTGGGCGCGGATCACATCAGGGGCGAGGACTGCGCCCTGGTCCTGGGCGACAACCTCTTCCACGGCGCCGAGTTGCCCGCCGTGTTGCGCAGAACCACGCAGGGGCTGCGGGGCTGTGTCCTCTTCGGCCAACAGGTCGCCGACCCCCAGCGCTTCGGTGTCGCCGAGGTCGACGCGAGGGGCGGTCTCCTCTCCGTTGAGGAGAAGCCCGAGCACCCGCGCTCCAGTCTCGCGATCCCGGGCCTGTACTTCTTCGACGGCGCCGTGACGGACATCGCGCAAGGTCTGCGGCCCTCCGCACGCGGCGAGTTGGAGATCACCGACGTTCTGCGCGCGTATCTGACGGAGGGGCGAGCCGACCTGGTCCGGCTCGGCAGCGACGTGACATGGCTGGACGCCGGTACCCACGAGTCCCTTCTCGATGCCGGTCTGTTCGTCCGGGACGTCCAGCGTCATCAGGGCACGCGTCTCGGCTGTGTTGAGGAAGTTGCCCTGCACATGGGCTTCATCAGTGCGGACGTCTGTTACGAGCTCGGCGCCGCGATGGGAGACTCCTCCTACGGCCGGTATGTCATGGCGAGCGCCCGCGCGTACCTCCAGAGCCGGGCGCCTGCCACCTTCCCGGAGGAATGACGAGGAAGGATGCAGCTCCTGGTCACCGGCGCTGCCGGCTTCATCGGATCGCATACCTCCGTGTCCCTCCGCGTGCTGCTCACGCCCGGTCTCCTCACCGTTCCCGACGGGTCGTCAGAACCGCGCAAGCCCGGTGTTCATGCCGGCGCGCTGAACACGAGCCGATGCCCCTCCGGCAGCTCGAACGTGAACTCGCGTACGCCCCAGGGTTGTTCGGTGGGAGAATCGACCCGTCCGACTCCCGAGGCGACGGCTCGTCGATGGAGCTCGTCGAGTTCGGTGGCGGCGTCGAGCGCGAGGGTCACCGGAGCGCTCGACGCCTCCGAAGTACTGACGAGTCGGATGCTGGGACCGACGCTCCACGGCCCCAGTACGAGCCCGGCGACCTCGATGGGCTCGCCCACCGAGAAGGAGACCCGGCCGCACAGCACCGATCGGAGCAGGTCGAGGGTGGCCGCTACGTCGGTCACCGCGAGCACCGGCTCGATGCGCAGCACCGGAGTCGGTTCCTGCTTGTGCTGCGGGTTCGACAGACCCAACACGGCCACCTCGTGGGGGTGCGCTCGGTGGCTGTACCGCTGGGCCAGGGCACCTTGGCGGAGCAGGCCCAGGCGTTGACACACGGCGAGCGACCGTGCGTTGCTCGCCTCGACCCAGGCCTCCACCCTGTCGAGTCCGGCGTGTGTGAAGGCGTAGTCGATGACCGCCGCCGCGGCTTCGGTGGCGAAGCCCCGTCCCCAGGCGTGTCTGGCCAGAATCCAGGTCAGCCCGGGGATCTCGACTGCACCGAGCAGGCCGACCAGCCCTACGACCGTCTCGTTTTCGTCCCGGACCGTCCACAGCATGGCGCCGCTGCGTGCGTTCTCCTCGGCCAGCAGGCGCTGTGTTTCGGCCGGCGAGGCGGTCGCCGGACGGGTCCACCAGGTCATGACCTCCGGATCGCCGTACGCCGTGTGCAGTGCTTCGGCGTCCGCTTCGGGGTCCAGCGGTGCCAGACTGAGGCGGGGGGTAGCCAGTTTCACCGGTGTGAGCCCTTTCTTGCTTGGCAGGCATCGCAGAAATGCGAGTTGGACTTCGGGGCCGGTGTCAGAGCGTGTGCTGCTCCGCGCCGACGATCCGTTGGGCGGTGCTCGGGTTGAGCCCCCGGTCGGTCACCAGATGCCGAAGAACGAGCTCTCGTGCCGCGGCGGGGTCCAATCCGATGTCGCGTTGTTGCTGCTCGATGGTCGCCTGCCGTTCCCGGTAGCCGGCCGGCAGTCTTTCCACCGATGCGCAGAGCACAGCGTACTCGGCGGCCAGGTAGAGCTTGCGGAATGTGGAGGCGTGAAAGTACCGACCGTAGTAGCTGATGCCACCGACATGGACCAGTTCGTCGGTGAGGTCCTGCTGCCAGACCGGTTTGCCCTCGTTGGTGGCCGCGGTGAACATGTTCTGCGTCCGGTGTGCCAGCGGCCGCACCGCGTGTGTGCGGTACCCCGTGGCCGCGGCGGCGATCTGGTACCCGACCAGCGTGTCGAAGAACGGTGACTCGACCGGGGCCTGCGGGCGTCCCCGCTCGTCGGCGGGCAGCACCTCCAGCAGCAGGCGGCGCTGGGCGGCGGTGGGAATGCGGCAGTAGGTCCGGTGGTGCAACAGGGGTACCGTGCGGCCGCGCCAGTCGTGGTTCGCCGGGGAGAGATACCTTTTCCTGGCTCGTAGTTCCGCGATGACCGCGGCGTTGAGGAACACCAGGTGAGTGCAGCCGAGCGGTACGCCGGGGGCCGCTTGGTAGGTCCAGATCGCATTGACCGCCACCCCCTCGTCGAACGAGGCGAGTTCGGCGAAGACCTTCGGCTCCAGCACGAAACAGTCGATGTCGAGGTATCCGAAGTTCGTCCTGTTGGCGTCGAACAGGAATTCCCACGCCGTGTTGTCGTCGATTTCCAGTGTGGAGTTGTAGACCGGGCGGTCGAGGTTGTCGTTCAGCCACCGCTGCTCCTCGCCGGTCAGTCCCGAACCGAACAGCACCAGGTTCACCGTCGCCGGAACGTGTTTTTCCGCGGCAATCACCCAATGCAGCAGGCCGCTGGTGAAGAACATGTACACCGGGTCGCGATGGCTCGGGAGACTTGCGTAGAACCGTTCGAACTTGGCGTACTCCGCGCGTTCCTGTCGTGCGAACCGGCGGTCGCGTGCGGCGTTGCGGACCCGTGCGGGGACCGTCCGTTCGGTGAGCTGTCGCAGTGCCGGCCGCCACCCGTCGCCGGCCTCGGCGAAGGCCAGTCTGTTGCTCCAGTCGTCGCAGATCTCCAGCATGCGGTCGGAGAGGGTGGAGATGCCGATGCCTATGTCTATGCGGACACCGCGGGCCCGCAGCTCTCCGGCCACTCGATCGATGTCGTCGACGAGGAAGACGGCGTCCCAGTACGCCTGGTCCGACCGGCGGCGAACCGGGCCGCCGGTCTCTTCCGTGCCGTCCTCGGCTAGCGACAACAGCACGGTGCCGCCGCGGTGTTGGGCGGCGCACAGCGCAGCATGGGGCTGTGCGCCGCCGAGCAGACTGACCTGGTCGAACCCCAATTGGTCGCGGTAGAAGCGCACGGCCCGGTCCAGGTCGCCCACCCGCAGGCAGGGCACCCCCTGCCCGCTGCCGAGTGCCAGTTTCGCGAGTTTCCGTGTCACGCCCACCGCAGCATCTCCTCGCAGTCCGGGTGTCAGGGTTCCTTGATCCCCGCCAACTCGCTCTCCTCGGCCACGGCGGCGCGGAGTTCGGTGGCGACCGTATCGAGCTGTGTGTCGTCGAGCCCCTGGTGCAGCGGGATGCACAGGGTCTCCGCCGCCGCGCGCTCCGTGCCCGGCAGCGTCGGCTGGGTTCCGTAGGCGCTGACCAGGTGTAGTGGGGCATAGCGGAAGCTGGTGTAGATCCCGCGGCGGTACAACCGCGTGGCGACCTCGTCGCGGATGCGCCGGTCCATCTGTACCCAGTAGAAGTAGTACGAGGACTCGTGCCCGGGAGGCGGGGGCGCCGGGCGGCGCAGTCCGGCAACGTCCGCGAGTCTGTCGCCGTACGCGTGGGTGACCTCCTGTCGCCGCCGGACGAACGACGGCAGCTTCGCGAGCTGTACCGAGCCGATCGCGGAGGCGATGTCGTTGGTGATCGACCGGCGGCCGAACGGTCCGATGTGGAACTCCCACCAGCGCCGCCCCGTACTCGCCGCCTGCGCGTATCCGCTGGCCTGTCGCATCCCCAAGTAGGCGAGTTCGCCGGCTCGTTGGGCCAGGGTCGGATCCCTGGCGTAGAGCATGCCGCCGTCGCCCGTCACCAGGATCTTCATCGGGTCGAAGCTCCACAGGCCGATATCGCCGAACGTGCCGCAGGCGGTGCCTGCTACCCGTGAGGCCACCGCGCAGGCGGCGTCCTCGATCAGCGGGATTCCGCGGTCCCGGCACAGTGCGGCGATGTTTTCGACATCGCCCGGGTAGCCGCCGTAGTGCAGGACCAGCACAGCGCGTGTGGCCGCGGTCAGCCGCGGTGCGACATGGGCCACGCTGGGGTTGAGCGTATGCGGATCGACGTCGCAGAATACGGGGGTGCCGCCCCGCGCGGCCACCGCGTTCGCCGCACCGACGAAGCTCACGGAGGGCAGCACCACCTCGTCACCCGGCCCGATGCCCAGTAGTTCCGCGGCCAGGAACAGCCCTTCGGTGCAGGAGTTCAGCGAGACGAGTCGGTCGGCCGGCACACCGAGGTGGGCGGCGAACGCCGCCTCGAACGCGCTGGTCCTGGCCCCCTTTCCCAGCCATCCGCTGGCGAACACCTCGCGGACCGCCGCCAACTCCTCCTCGCCCAGGGCGGGTTCGAATAGATTGATCACCGGCGCGACTCCCGCGGGTCGTCCGGGCGTTCCCAGTGGACTTGGTCGCCGTCGAGGTGCACGCCGGTCAGTCCGGTGCCTGCCATGTAGGTCGCGACCAGCTCGCGCACGCCGGCGTCCGGGGTGAGGGTGATCTCCCCGTCGCGGATGGCTACCCGCTCCACACCGCGTTCCCTCATGAACTCGATGATCTGCTCCTCGAAGTTCCGGCGTCGTCCGAGCAGGCGCTGTCGGTGGTCGCCGTGCAGATCCGGATGCAGCACGTCGAGGATGAGCACCACCCGGTCCTCGGTGCCGCGGTGCCACACCTCGTGTTCGAAGGAGTCGTCGAAGACCAGGCACTTGCCTTCCCGCCACTGCATTTCCCGGTCCGCGACGCGGATGCTCACTCCGTCCGGCACGATGAGCGGGAGGTGGATCCGCAGCAGCCCGTTCGTCGGCCCGCAGTGCGGCATGATGTGGGTGCCGGGGGAAACCCTGGACATCGTGATCACCCCGGGGCTGAGCTCGGTGACGTCCGGGATCTTCTCCACGATGCTCGCCGTGATCGGGAACCGTGCCCGGACGTGACTCTGCCATCGGCCGTCCCGGTACAGGTGTGCCTGTTTCCAGGAGCCCTTGCGGATCAGTCCGGCGTCGTCGGTGGTCGGTAGGACCGGATCGAGCGGAGTGTCGAGGACCTGCTCGACCTCCGCCCTGATCCGCCGGTGGTGCTCCTCCAGGTAACCGATGAACCAGAACTCGCCCGGATCGTGGACCGGTTGTGCGTGCAGCCCGGGGATGTGCTCCCTGGCCCGTTGCAGGGGCTGGTCCCAAACCCCCTGCCGGACGGCCTCGTTGGCGCACTCCATGGCCTTCGCCGTCTCGCCCGCGTAGTGCCAGGCGTCGATCAGGCTGGCGTAGTAGCGCCGGATCATCTGTGTCAGGTAGGCGCGGGTGCCGACGGTGCCGGAGGCGCCCGCAACCTCGTGCTCGGTCATGTTCCCCCCTCTTGTCCTCTCCAGTGGGTGAGGTGCCGTTACACGGCGGACCAGCCGTCCCCGTCGAGGACCGCCCGGCTCCGGTCGGCGTCGACCACCGTTGCGTGGATCTCCGCCTGCCCTGCCACCGCGTCCGCGGCGGGCAGGATGATCTTGGTGCGTCGTTGCCACGGTTCCTCCCCCGCGCCCCTGAAGCTCAGGTAGAGGAAGCGTTCCTTGGGGGTGCCGTGGACGAACGGGCCGCCGAAGTCCTGGCGTTGGGGTCCGGCTGCCCTGCTCGCGCGCACGGTGAGGTCCACTTCGTAGCGCACCGAGCCGTCGGGGGCGCTGGCGCCCTCGACCAGTTCTCCCGACGTGTCCTGCAGGCCGACGCCCTCCGTGTGCTCGGTCGGGTCGGCCCAGGTCACCACCACGTGCAGCGTCTGGTCAGCCATGGTTGCTCCCGGTGGTCGTTTCGGTGACGAGGTCGAAGTCGTCAGGTACGTCGAAACCCAGTTCCTGCTGGCAGAAGCGTTCCCACTGCGGGGTGTGGGCGTCGAAGACGACGTCCTCTCCGGGCCAGATCCCCGAGGTGACGGTGAGGTCGTGGTGCAGGTAGACGAGTGTGTCGTCCGGCGGGGGGTCGCCGTCCGGGCTCTGCGCGGCCTCGGCGGGCCAGTCGGGGTAGGCCCGCAGCGCCTTGAGCGGATAGGCCCGGCAGTAGGGCATCCAGGGGGAGGCCGGGTCTTCGCCGGTGGACTGCTGCACCTTCTCCCGCAGGATGCGGGCCGCTTCCCGGTGGCCGGCCGCCAACGCGATCTCGTACGGCGGCCGTTCGTCCTCGCCGGTGGCCAGCGGGTCCGCCCCCGCTGCCAGTAGGGCGGTCACCGTTGCCGCGTCACCGTGGCCCGCCGCCCAGTCCAGCGCGCTCCATCCCGCCTCGTCCCTGGCCGCCAGTTCCTCTCCCGTCGGCGCCAGGTCGCCGATCGTCTTGCTGTCACCGGTCTTGCTCGCTGTCCACAACGCGCTCGCGCGTCGGCTCCCTGCTGTCATCCGTGCTCCTCTGACGGTGGTGTGTCGGCTGTCCACGCGGTCACCAGGGTGGTGATGGTCGGCGCGCGCAGAAAGTCCGTCAACGCAATCCGGACACCATGCTCTTCTTCCATCCGCTTCAGTAGCACCGCGGCGTCCACGTCGGTCCTGCCGTTCTGGAAGAATTCGCCCGAACGGTGTCCCGGGCCGACGGTCCGCGCCCAGACGTCGAGCAGTCGGGCGTCGATCCGCCCCGCGTTCTTCGTCATCCAGTCGGCCGCGCAGCGGGTGCGTGGCTGCGGCACGGAGGCCCGGGTGATCGTCTCCCCCGCCGCCTGTGGCCGGATTTGTGAGAGTGGGATGTCCGGTCGCTCCAGGACCTGCCGCACCACCGTCCCGTACCAGCGAAACCACCTGGGACCGGCGGCGGCGGTGTACAGCTCGGCGGTACACCGGAGTTGGCACACGAGCGGGCCGGTGCCGTAGTCGAAACAGTTGACGCTGAGATCCGCGTGCTCGGGGACCAGATGCGGCCCGCAGGGGCCGTCGTCCACACCGACCACCGTCGCCGAGAGTCCCGGGGACAGTCGCGCCTCGGCGCGCGGGGCGCTCAGCAGGTTGAAGTAGATCTGCTTGAACGGGTGTGGCCTCAACTCCCGTGCCGGGTCGAGCCCTTGCACCAGGTCGTCGCGTGGCAGGTTCTTCCGGTCGCGGGCGTTGAGCACCGCGTCACTGGTGCGGTGCAGCACCTCGCGGAAGTCCGGGTCGCCGGTGAGGTCGTTGGGTATGACCAGATAGTCCGAAAGGGGGCCCACCAGTCCCGTCGCGAGGCTGCTCCCGCGGTTCGCCGACGAGGACGTGGTGGCCAACTGCTCGACACCGCAGGCGCGGGCCAGCAGGCAGTGGAAGGCCGCCAGCAGCGTCACGAAGAGCGTGACGTTCGCCCGCCTGCTCCATGCGCGGAGCTGATCGCTCACGGTGGGATCGAGGTTCTCGGCGTGCGTCCAGCTGCGGTCCGGTATGCCGGCGCTTCTCGGGTGGTCGGCGGGCAGCGGCAGCGCGGTGATCCCCCGGAGCCTTCGCTGCCAGTCCCGCAGTTCCTCGGCCCGGGCCTGCGGTGACCACTGTGCGGCCTCCCAGGCGGCGTACTCCGCGTAGTCATGGCCGTGCGGGCGCGGAGCTGCCGGACGGCCGGCCAGCGCTGCCTGGTAGAGGGCGCTCAGGTCCTGGCTGAGCAGCGGGATCGACCAGAAGTCCGCGGCGATATGGGGGATCGACATCATCAACACATGGTCGGCGGGGGCGAACCGGGCCAGCGCGAACCGGCAGGGCGGGCGCCGGTCGAGCACATACCCGGTCAGCGCGGCACGGTGCAGTTCCCTGAGTTCACCTCCGCGGTCCGCGTCGGTGGGCAGCGCGCCGAAGTCGACCAACGGCACGGAGATCCGGTCCGTCGGCTCGATGACCTGTCGGGGAGCCCCGTCGAGCACCGGGAATCTGGTCCGCAGCGACGCATGCCGTGCCACCAGCGCGCGCAGTGCGGTGCGCAGCGCAGGAATCCGGAGCGGTCCGCGCAGCCGAAGCAACATCGCGTCATAGAGCGGGGTGGCGCCGAACTCCTGGTAGTGCAGCCAGTCATGGCGCTGGTTCGGGGACAGGTCGGGTGGTTGGCGCCCGGTGAGTTCCGGTACACGGGTTTCGGCGGGCCTCTTACCGCCCCGATCACGGCTGCCCTGCCCCGCCAGCAGCCGGCGCAGCGCTCCGCTCCTCATCGCGTTGCCTCGGTGGTGGCCAGCCGGCGGTACAGCGGGTCCGAGCGCAGGAGCTCCGTGTGACGCCCGGCGCCCCGGACCCGTCCCTCGTCGAGTACCACCACGAGGTCCGCCTGGCGGGCCACCGAGATGCGGTGGGTGACCGCCAGCACGGTGCGGGCCCTGGACTGGTCGACGATGGTGCGCAGCAGGATCTCCTCGCTGTCGGCGTCCAGTTGTGAGGTCACCTCGTCCAGCAACAGCACATCGGCACGGCGCAGCAGGGCGCGGGCGACCGCGAGGCGCTGGCGCTGCCCGCCGGAGACCGAGACGGCGCGCTCGTCGACCGCGGTGTCCAAGCCGTGCGGCAGTCCGGCGAGCCACTCGGCGAGCCCGACGGCGCGCAGGGTGTCGAGCACTTCCCGGTCGTCGGTGCAGTCGGTCCCGTAGCAGACCGCCTGTCGGATGGTCGCGCCGAGCAGCGGGGCGTCCTGTTCCACATAGGCCAGTCGGCGGCGTAGTTCGGGACGGCGGAGGGCCCGGATGTCGACGCCGTCGAGGAACACGCTTCCTCGTTCGGCGTCCAGGAACCGTTCGACGAGGTTGAGCAGGGTGGTCTTGCCGATGCCGGACGGTCCGGTGATGACCGTGAGCCCCCGCGGCACGTGCAGCGAGACCCCGTTGAGGACCACGCTCCCGTCGTAGCCCGCCGACACCTCCTCCAGCACGATGCCGGTGGACGGCCGGTCGGCGGTCGGGTCCGGTGCCGGTGTCGCGTCGGCTTCCGCTGCCTCGGGTTCGGCCGGGAGCTCCAGGATGCGCTGGATCCGGCCCAGAGCGGCGAGTCCCTCCGAGACCGCGCTCGCCGCCTGGGTCATGGCACCCACCGGGGCCCGTAGGTACATGACGTACAGCAGGAAGGCGACCAGGTCGCTGAAGGACAGGGTGCCCGCGGCGATCTTCACCGCGCCCATGCCCAGCGCGGTCAGGAACATCACGTCCATGATCACTCCGCTGCACGTGCCGATCAGCGCGGACCACCGGGCCGCCCGTACGCCCTGCCGGTAGGCGACTTCGGCCCGGCCGACGACACCGCGGGCCTCGTACGTCTCGGTGCCGAACGCCTTGACCGTGCGGAACGCCACGAGCACCCGCTGCAGCCCGGTGAGCATCTCGCCGACGCAGGACTGCGTCGCCTGGGTGGCCTGGTAGAGCCGGCGCAGGACCAGCCATTCGATCCCGGCTCCGAGGACGACGATCGCCAGCAGCACCAGCACCATCTTCAGGTCGACCAGCGCCATCAGCAGCACGGTCGCCAGCAGCACCAACGGGGCGCCCGCGCCCCGGACCAGTGCCTCGGCCACGGCGCGTTCCAGCAGCGTGGTGTCGCTGCCGACCCGGGAGAGCACCTCGCCGACGGGCTCCCGCTGCACCGTCACGACCCGGGCTCGCAACAGCGCGCCGATCATGTCGGAGCGCACGCCGAGCACGATCCGCTGCCCGAAGCGGCCCAGCAGGTAGTTGCTGGTGAACAGCAGCACACCGGACAGCACGGCCACTCCGCTCAGTGCCACCAGGCCGGGTACGAAGCTGGCGCCGGTGGTGACCGAGTCCAACAGCCACTTCACCACGCGCGGTTGTGCCAGCACGACGCCGTAGGAGAGCAGGTCGAGGACGAGCAGCCCGGCCATGGCCGCGCCCATGCCCCGGCCGAATCTCCACAGCAGCGGCAACTGCGACCAGGTGGACGGCCGGGCGGATGGCGTTGAGTCCTTCACCGGTACTCGTACCTGGCCTTTCCGTCCCGGAGTTCGATGGCCGATGCGTTGCTCTCGCGCAGGTACCGGGTGACCAGGCTGGTGACACCGGGGTCTGCGGTGAGCCGCAGGGTGTCCTCGGTGAGCTCGGCCCGTCGGATACCGCGCTCGGTCATGTAGGTGCTGATGCGTTGGTCGAATTCGGAGCGGGCGGACAGGATCCAGTCGCGGACGCTGGGGTCGAGGGCGTGGTGGGAGACGTCGAGCAGCAGCACGACCCGGGGTTGGGTGCCGTCGTGCCAGACCTCGTGCTCGAAGGAGTCGTCGAAGACCAGGCATTCGCCTTCCTGCCAGCGGAGGGTGCGGTCACCGACCCTCATCTTGGGGCCTTCGGGGACCCGTAGGCCGAGGTGGACCCGGTGCCGTGCGTTGGAGCCGCCGCAGTGCGGTCGGATGTGGGTGCCCGGATACAGCCATGACAGGGTGACCACGCCGGGGCCTCCGCTGCTGGCCTCCGGGATGCCCTCGATGACGCTCGCAGTGACCGGGAACCGTTCGCAGACGTCGGCGAAGCGGTGTCCGGCCTCGTAGAACGTCACCTGCTCCCACCGGCCCCTGTCCAGCAGCGGCTCCTCCACCGGGAGGAAACCCCCCGGGGACGCGGCGGTGACCGCGTCGAGTTCGGCACGGATCCTGGGGTAGCTCTCGGCCAGGAAGCCGGTGAACCAGAACTGTGTCGGGTCGAAGACCGGGCACGGCTCCAACGAGGGCACGTAGTGTTCCGGGCGCTGCTCGGGGTGGCGCCAGATGCCCTGGGCGACGGCGAGTTCGGCGCAGGCCACCGCGGCCTCCCGGTCGCCCTCGGCGAGCAGGGCGTCGATGAGGTCGCGGTAGTGCCGTCGGGCGTCGGTGGTGCGCCGGATGCCGGCGCTCCGGGCCGCGTTCATCGAAGACCTCCGGGGAGGGCCACGCCTTCGGGCTGGGTGGGAAGCGGATACCGGCGCTCGCGTGGGGAGGACGTCATGTCGCCTCACGCCCCCTTCTGGTTCCGGCCGGTGCGGTGTTCGCCCGCCCTCGGCAGTGCGTGGATATCGTGGATGATCTTGCTGGTGGACAAGTCGTCGACGGTGCTGAGCAGTTCGACCGAACCGCCCAGCCGTTCCACCAGCGGGGCCTCCGGCAGTGTCCGGCGGGTGTAGTCGCTGCCCTTGACGTAGTGGTCCGGCCGCAGCCGTGCGATGAGGTCGGTGGGGCTGTCCGCCTCGAACGGCACCACCAGGTCGACGCAGCCCAGGGCAGCCAGTACCCGCATGCGCTCGGAGAGCGGAATCACCGGCCGGGCCGGCCCCTTGAGCCTGCGCACGCTCGCGTCGGAGTTCACCCCGACCACGAGCAGCCCGCCGAGTGCCTTGGCCCGACTGAGCAGGGACACATGGCCGCCGTGCAGGATGTCGAAGCAGCCGTTGGTGAACACGACCCGTTGGGCGCGGTGGGGCACGTCGGTGAGCCAGCGGGGCAGTTCGCCGTCCGCGAGGAGCTTTCCGGTGTCCGACAGCCGACGGCGCAGCTCCTCGGCGGTGCAGTGCGCCGTGCCCGGCTTGCGCACGGCGATGTCCGCGGCCGCCGAGGCGAGTTCGGCGGCGGTGCCGGGGTCGGCGCCGGTTGCCAGTGCCATGGCCAGCGCCGCGGTGAAGGTGTCCCCGGCCCCGATCGTCATCCCGAACTCGCCGTCGGCGTAGGTGCGCAGGCTCGGCCGTCCGGCCTGCACGATCACCGCACCGTCGCGGTCCAGGGTGATCGCCGCCAGGTTGGCACCGCTGCGTTCCAGCACCTGTTCGGCGTGGTCCATCATCTGCCGGACCCGCGCGCCGCCGCGCACGGGTGCGGGGAGGCCGAGCAGGTCCAGGGTTTCCGCGTGGTTCGGGGTGACCACGTCAGGCCGGATCGCGCGGAACGCCGCCGGCGCCCTGGAGTCGACGACGAGTAGCGGGCGCCGGGGCGAGGCGGCCAGCGCGGCCCGCACCTCGGGGGTGAACGTGCCGCAGTGGTAGTCGCAGACGATCACCGCGTCGCACCAGTGGAGCTGTTCGGTCAGCCGGGCGGCGAGCGCGGCGGAGGCGCTGGGGCCGATCGGCGCCCTGCTGCCCTCGTCCATCCGCAGCAGCATCTGCCGCGGGGCCAGTACACGGGTCTTGACCACCGTCGCTCGGGTCCGGTCGGTCAGCAGGTGGTCGGTGCCGATCGCGGCCGACGCCATGGCCCGGCGCAGTCGCCGCCCGGCGGGGTCCGCGCCGACGACGGCCAGCAGCCGGGTCTGTGCGCCGAGCGCAGTGAGGTTGGCCGCCACGTTGGCGGCACCGCCGCACTGGTCGCGCACCCCGGTGACCTCGACTACCGGAGCGGGGGCTTCCCGCCCCAACCCGGCCGGGTCTCCGGTGACATAGCCGTCCACCATGGCGTCGCCGATGACGACGGTGCGCACACCGGCCATGGCGGTCAGCAGGGCCAGCAGGTCACTCGTCATGACTCGGCCCCCGTTCGGCGCGGGACCGACGCTGGAGGTGCTCGGCCATCCCGGCGATGGTCTGGGTCTCCATCAGAACGCGGACCGACAGGCTCACCCCGAGCCGTTCCTCGACCGCGCCGATGAGCCGGACGGCGGCGACCGAGTCACCGCCGAGGTCCAGGAACCGTTGCGTGCGGCCGATCCGCTCCAGCCGTAGTGCCGCACACCACAGCCCGGTCAACTCGCCTTCTAGCCTGCGCCGTTGGTACCACGCCCTGATCCCGGAGCTCATGGCCGCCTCCGCCTGCTGACGAGGGTGTGCGGCAGCACCAGGTAGTCCAGGCCGGCGTCCAACAGGGTGCGCACCGCGTCCCTGGGGGTCTCCGCGATCGGCTCCCCCTTGGTGTTGAGGCTGGTGTTGAGCAGCAGAGGCACCCCGGTGCGCGCCTCGAAGGCGCGGATCACCTCGTAGTAGGGCGGGTTGTCCTCACGGCGGACGGTCTGGAGCCGTGCGGTGCCGTCGACATGGGTGACCGCGGGCACGGTCGGCTTGCGCACCGGCGAGGCGCGCAGCATGAACGGGCTGTCGGCGAATCCGAACCAGTCGGTCGCCCGTTCGTTGAGGACCGCCGGTGCGAACGGCCGGAAGTGCTCCCGGAGTTTGATTTCCGCGTTGAGCCGATGGCGCATGGTCGGGCTCCTCGGGTCGGCGAGGATACTGCGGTGCCCCAGTGCCCGCGGGCCGATCTCGCTGGCGCCGTCGAACCAGCCGACGACCGCGCCGTCGGCGAGCAGGTCGGCGGTCCGGCCGCAGTAGTCGTCGACGGTGTCCACGTGCAGCTCGCTCGCGAACTCGTGCAGGGCGCGCCGCTCGGAGTCGGCGGAGTAGGTCCGGACGGAGTACATCAGCTCGGTGTTGTGATGCTGGCGCCTGGGATTTCCCAGGACGTGGTGCCAGTACCACAGGGCGGCACCGATGGCGGTTCCGTCGTCCCCGCAGGCCGGATGGAAGTGGATCCGCTCGAACTCCGAGGCGGTGAAGGCCGGTTCGGTGGCCACCACGTTCAACGAGGTGCCGCCGGACAGGCACAGGTTGCGCCCGATCCGGTTGCGGGCGGCGATCGGGCCGAGCTCGGCGAACAGCGCCCGCATCTGTTCGTCCAGTCCGCACTGCACGTAGTACGCCAACCGCGCGTTGAGCTGCCGGTCCCCCACCGTGATCGGAACCGGGTCCCGGTCGGCGAGGGCGACCAACTCGTCAAAACTCCTGATCCCGGCGGAGGTCGGCACGGCGGGTGCGCCGGTGGCGCCGTAGGGAGCCAGCCCCATCACCTTGCCCGCGCCGACGATGCTCGTCCCGAACAGCCGCTCGGCGACGTAGCAGTAGCCGACGTTGGCGTTGAACCACGCGTCGAAATCGCGCCGCAGCGGATACAGCTTGGTGCCCCGACCCAGGTAGGCGCGGCAGCCGATGGGATCGATGGCGACCGAGACCGCGGAATCGAACGGCGAAGTGTAGAAGCTGGCCGCGGCGTGCAGCAGGTGGTGTTCGGGGTTGACGGTGCACGGCAGGCACGTGCCGTCGATGGCGACCCGTGCATGGCGTTGGTCCACCCAGAACTCCGGCCAGGTCTCCTTCAGGTCCGAGCCGTGCAGCAGGACGATGTCCGGCGAGTCCATGGTGTGCAGGTTGCACAACAGCACATGGTCCACGTCGGACAGCACGAGGCCGGCCTGGTCGAGCAGTTCCGCCAGGTCGGCGGCGCGCAGCCCCGGGTGTTTCTTGCGCCGGGAGAATCGTTCGGTGGTGACGAAGCCCGCCATCCTCCCCTCGGAGAGCAGGACCGCGGCACCGTCGTGGTTGAAGTTGATCGACAGGATGTTCCGGACCGACGCCGCCGGAGGTTCAGTGCGCACCCGAGACCCTCGCTTTCCCCGGCTCGGACGCCGTCGCCCCGAGCAGCCGCGACACCACGGCCCACACCTGGTCGACCCCGATGTCGGACAGACACCTCGGATAGGGACCCGTGGCGGAGGCGTAGGCGATGGGGCAGTCGTGCGCGCAGCGCCGGCCGGCCAGTTCGTCGGCCCGGTGGGTGGCTGCCTGGCACGGATAGCGCAGCGACACCCCGTGGTGGTGTGGATAGATCCTGGCCCAGAGGAACTGGGTACCGGTGGGGCCGTAGAGGACCACGGTCGGCAGGCGCAGCGCGGCGGCCACGTGGGCGAGCGCGGAGTCGTTGCCGACCAGCAGATCCATCTCGGCCAGCAGGTTCGCCGTCCGGTCGAGGCTGTGGCCGGTGACCACCTCGACGACCGCCGCCGGCCGTCCGGCCGTGATGGCGGCGGCCAAGGCGAGCAGGTCCGCGCGCTCCCCCTCGCTGCCCAGCAGGTAGCAGGCCGCGCCGCACTGTCCGATCGCGCGGCGGCACAGTTCGGCGTAACGGTCGGGCGGCCAGCGGCGGTTCCAGTGCGGGGCGCCGCCGGGTTGCACGGCGAGTCGCGGTACGCCGCCGGGCAGGTCCGGCGGCGGCTCGACGGATCTCGGCAACGGCGGCACCACGGCACCCGGCCGGAGGCGTCCGGCCAGGCCGAGCGCCGAGGCGAGTGCCGAGGCGTGGTCGAACAGGTCGGCCCGACCCAACACGGGCGGCGGGAGCCGGAGCGGGTCGGTCAGGTCACCGGGGGCGGTACCGGGGCCGTGCAGTCCCAGGCGGACCGGGATGCCGGCCCGTCGTGCCTCCGGTGCGCCGAGCCCCCTGCTGTCGGGGTCGACGAAGCACACCCGTGCGCCGAGCCCGGCCAGTTGGCGGTGGAACCGTGCCCACCGATGCGGGTCCGGATCGCCCGGGTCCGGGCAGGCCAGCACGTCCGTCGCATAGCTGTGCCGCTGGAAGAACTCCGCGAACCGTCCCGCCACCGTGCTGCCGGTGACCATGGTGAGCCGGGCCGCCGGGAAGGCCCGGCGGAGCAGGGCCAACGCGATGTTGCGCTGCACCAGGTCGCCCAGCCCCGGCTCCACCAACCGGGCGAGGAAACACACCCCGTCCACCGCCATCACTCCGGGCGGCGTGCCAGGCTCGCCTGACCGGTGAGGGTGCCGAGGTCGACGGTGGCAGCGCAGGTCAACGGGACGAAGTCCAGGTTCAGTTGGCCGCCGAGACGGACCGTGCCGGTGCCGGCGGCGAAGTCGGCCCCGGCCTGCTCGCAGTCCGCCTCGACCAACTCCACGCCGAGTTCCGTGCCGCCGTTGGTTTCGGCGAACCGGAGGAAGACATAGCCTCGGTCGATCGACTCCCTGAACGCGGCGGCGGTGCGCTCGGGGCGGAGCGAGACCTCGATCGGGTGGGTACCGGTGGTCAGCCGCTCCACCAGGGTCGGCGTACCCGCGAACGGGTCCTCGGGCACGTCCTCGGACAGTCCGTCGGGGTGTTCCTCCATGAAGATGCGCAGGCTCAACGGGCGCATGTCGGTCCAGACTTCACCGATGTAGGCCAGGCACTCCTCGCGCCCCCCGGTCTTGCCGACGGTGGTCCAACCGTCGGGTACGTCCTGATCGGTGGGCCAGATCGAATACTGTTCCTCGATGTTGCGCACCACGTGGTAGGTACGCTCGTCCACGGTGTCGGTCATGGGGCGGTGCTCCTTATCGTTGACTGAGGTCCGGTAGTGGTGCCGCCGGATCGGCGCCGACCCGGTAGATCAACTGCCGCAGCAGGTCCATGAGTTGGGCCGCGCCGGCTTCGGTGACGTCGGGCTGGACGTGGTCGAGGACAAGCACCGTGTCGTCGTCGAGTTCTCCGATGTGGACGTCGAGCAGCGCACCGTCGTCCGGCGCGGCGCCCAAATGTCCTGTGTGGCCGAGCAGTTCGGCCTCCCTGAACAGCTCGATCGAGAAGAGGCCGCCGGCCGGTGACCCCTCGTTCTTGGTGCGGGCGCTGCGCGGCGGGTTCCGGCAGAAGTGCACGGTGACGTCCCACAGCGCGGCCGTGTGCGGGGTCGGCAGCGCGCCGGTGCGCAGGCCCTGGTCCAGCAGGCGCGGGTAGGGCAGGTAGTGCACCACCGAGTCCAGGAAGCCCGCCTGGGTCCGCTGCATGACCTCGGAGAAGGCCGGGCTCTTCAGTCCGTCGAGGTCGACTCGGAAGGGCAGTCGGTCGGTGAACGGGCCGAGGACCGGACCGAGTTCGTAGGCGTCCCGCAGGTCGAAGTCGCAGCAGAAGCCGGTGCCCGGCCTGCCCTGGGCACGCAGGCACCAGGCCAGCAGGGCGACGACCGCGAGCGAGCCACTGGCTCCCAGGGGGCCGTTGCCGCCGGTCAGCGTCGCCCAGCACTGCGCGTCGACGCGCAGCCGTTCGGAGCGGACCGTCCGGCGGTGGGCCGTCCGGGCACTGCGCACCGGGGTCGCGTAGCGGGGGAGCTCCTTGTCCCACCAGCGCCGTCGGGCCTGGTCCGCGGCGGGCCTCCCGACCGGATCGAAGCCGGCCAGCTCGGTCGGGTCACGGTAGGCCGCGACCCGGAAGCGGCCGAAGTACGCCTGGAACACCGCCCCGAGCGCCGCGTACAGGGAGCGCGCGTCGAGCGCGCGCCGCGGTGCGACCAGGCCGAGTACGTGCCCGTGTTCGGCGAGGGGCACCCAGTGGAACCGGATCGGCGGTCCACCGTCGCGGTCCGCCGGACGGTCGCGCTCGGCCCTGAGCAGCGCCACGCAGGAGGCCATCGGATCGCCCGGCCCGAGTTCGTCCGCGTGGTGCCGGCGCAGGTCGGGGGCGAAGCCGGCGAACGGGGGCGCGGCGGCCACCGTGCGCACCGCGGTGGCCAGACGGTCGGTGTCCACCTCGCCGTCCGCCCGGAGTGCCCGGACGTGCCGTCCCGGGCCGGTTTCCAGGAGTACGCCGGGGGGCGGTGGGATGCGCTCGGACCGCCGTGCCCTCATCGGACCACCTCGGCCCGCGCCGCGTCCCAGGACAGCGGACCGGACATCGCGACCGCCACCAGGCGGTCGCCGGTGTAGGGCTCCCGGCCGTGGGCGGCCAGCAGGTTGTCCACCAGCAGCACGTCGCCGGACTGCCACGGCACCGCGGTCCGCTCGGCCGCGTAGGCCGCCCGGAGGTGGTCGAGCACCTCGTCCGGGATCGGTTCACCGTCTCCGTAGTAGGTGTTGACCGGCAGGTCCGCCTCGGCGAACTGGGCACGGACCGCCCCACAGACTTCCGCCGGCAGGCTGCTGACGTGGAAGAAGACCGCGTGGTTGAACCAGACCTGGGCACCGGTGCCGGGGTGCACGGCGATGGCGGGCCGCACCTGGACGGTCCGCAGGCGGTCGCCTCCGACCCACTCGACCTCGATGTCCCGTTCCTGGCAGTACCGTTCGACCCGTGCGCGCCGGTCGGTCTGGAACGCCTCGCACCAGCTCATTCCCAGACCGGTCCCGTAGTTACGGACGTAGCGCACCCCTCGCTCAGCGAATCCGGCGCGCACGTCGGCCCGGATCCTGCCAAGCACCTTCCTGGCGTCCGCCAAGGGCGTCGCGCCGCCGGTCGCCGCCGGCCGCAGGCAGCAGAACACCAGGCGCTGCGGGAACTCCCGTTGGTAGGAGTTCTCGTGGTGCAGCGCGATGGGTTGGTCGGCGGGGTGGTCGGTGGCGGTGTAGACCCGGTCGCCGAGTGCGGTCCTCGGCGAGGACCGTTCCAGGTAGGGGCTCGGATCGCCGGCCAGTGCGCGCAGTACCGTACCGAAGCGGTCCAGGTCGACGCCGAAGCCGCGGAAGAGCACGGCGCCGTGCGCGTCCAGCCAGGTGCGCACGCGCCGCGTCGAGCGGGCGGCCCAGTGCGTCAGGTCGACGCCCGGTTCCGCGGCGCACACCTGCAGCGGCAGGGTCGCGCCGGTCGGCAGTCCGGCCGTGCGCACCCAGTCCTCGGGGTGGGCGGACACCCGGCGCCGTTGACCGGGTCGGGGACCGCCGGTGCCCGCCGTCATGTCCGTGGCCCCTCCCGCCGCGCGGTGCGGCCCGACCGGTCGCCGCCGACGTCCGGGATGCCGCCGAGCAGGGCGTGCACGAACCGGTCGTTCGGGCGGAGCCGGAGCGGTTCGCGCAGCGCGTCGGTGTCCACCGTGCCGATCGGGCAGAGGCCGAGGCCGGTCTCCGCCGCGACCATCATCAGCAGCTGGGTCATCGCGCCCGCCTCGAACACCGAGAAGTCCCAGGCCAGTTCGCCGTAGAGCGGGGTGATGGCGTCCATCCTGCTGATCAGGTAGAGCACGAACGCCGACTGGCGCAGCGCCGACTGGTTGATCTCGGCGTGTGCGACGGCCGGCACGTGGTGGCCGGTGTGGACGGGAACGAGTTCGGCGCGGGCGGGGTGGAGGTAGTAGGTTCCCGCGTCCAGGTCTGTCACTCGGCCCGGTGCGACGTCGACGTAGACGCCCAGTGGGTAGGCGCTGCCCGCCGAGGGGTACCAGAACCTGGCCTCTCCCTCGTGCTGGCTCCGACGCACGGCGCCGAGCAGCGCCGCGAGTTCGCCGAAGGCTACGGGCCCGGACGCGAACCGCCGGTGGCTGCGGCGACCGGCGACCCGTGGATCCACCACTCCGCCGAGGGCGGTCCCCGCGACCTTGTCGTACTCCTGCCGGATGCCGCGATGGGTGTCCTTGAACGCCTGGCGCGCCACAATGTCGACGAGCAACTCGCCCTCGTTCGCCGGCGGTCCGGCGTCCGTCCCGCTCGCGGGCGGCTCGGCATCCGGGGTGAGGTGCGGGCCGACCAGCACCGCGATCGAGGGGAACCGCAGCAGCTCCTCGACCGCGACGTCGAGCCCGAGCTCCTCCTCGATGACGGTGGCCAGCCGCACCAGTTCCACCGACGTGGCACCCAGGTCGATCAGGTTCATCTCCGGGTCGATCTCGTCCACCGCGAGGACCCGGCAGGCGATTTCGGTGGCCGAGGCCAACAGCGCCTGGTCGTCCGCCGCCACCGGTGGCCGGTCGGCGACGGGCGCAGGGGCCGCGCCGCCGGTCGCGGCAAGCCGGTCGCGGTCCACCCTGCCGTCGGGGGTGAAGGGGAAGGTGTCCAGGATCTCGATCCTGCTGGGCAGCAGGTACGGAGAGACCTTGCGGCGCAGTTGGTCGAGCAGGTCCTGCCCGGTGCGGCGCGTCCCGGGCGCGAGCCGCACGAAGCCGAGCGCGCTCTCGTCGGCCACCGTGACCACCGCGGCGGCCCGCACCCCGTCCGTCGAGGCCAGCGCCACTTCCGTGTCGTGCAGATGCAGTCGCCTACCGTGCACGACGAGTTGGGCCGCGGCGTGCCCGACGGTCTCCACCGTCCCCGACGGGAGCACCCGGCCGAACAAGGCGGTGGGCAGCAGGCGTTCGCCGGACTCCGGATGGGCGGGCCAGCGGTCGGTGCCGGTGGCGGACCGGTGCCGCGCGCAGTCCGCGGCCAGGCCGCCGTGGTGCACCTGCCCGGTGACCCAGAGCGGGCAGATCCCGCCGTTCTCGGCCAGCACGTGGAGGCGTTGGTTGCGCATCGGACCGCCGATCGGCGCCGCCGCCATTTCCCGTTCCGTATCGGTCAGTTGGCAGCAGGTGACCCAGGCCCCGTGCTCCTCGGCCGCGGAGAGGTTGGCGACGACGAGTTCCGGGCCGGACAGTCGGCGCAGGCGTCCGAGCAGGGCGCCGGTCAGCAGCTCCCCGCCCAGCAGTACCAGCCGCAGCGTCCCGGGCAGCCGCCCGCCGCGGCGTTCCACCTCGGTGAGCAGCAGTTCCAGCAGGGTCGGCGTGGAGTTCCACACCGTGACGCGCTCCCGGGCCAGCAGATCGACCCAGGCGGCGGGCTCCCGCAGGTCGATGTCCTCACCGAAGACCAGCGCGGCACCGGTGAGCAGACCGAGGCAACTCTCCCTGATTCCCTGCCCGGAGGCGATCGGGGCGAGGGCCAGGATCCGGTCGTCCGGTCCGAGCCCGAACCGGTCGCCGAGATCGGCCGTCATGTTGAGCAGTTCCCGGTGGCTCATGGCCACCCCGGTGTCGCCGTCGGGGAGTACCACCGCGGGGTCCCGCTGGTCGCGTGGCGGCGGGTCGGCGGGGGCCGCCACCGGCACCCGATCGAGCGCCGTCGTCGCGGTCCCCTCCGGCCAACTCAGCCGGTCCAGCAACCAGGACTGCGAGACGCACGCCGAGATCCCACCCCGGTCGAGCTGCCGCCATCGGGAGATCTGTGGTCGGCCGGGGTCCACGGGCACCGGTACCGCGCCCGCGCGCAGGATGCCGAGCAGACCGGTCAGTTGGTCGGCACCGGGCTCGACGCACAGGGCCACCCGGTCCCCCGCTCGCACCGCCTGCCGGCCCAGTGCCGCGGCGACACCGTCGGCGGCGGCGAGCAGCGCGGCCCTGGTGTGCCGGTGTCCGGGCCCGAGTACGGCGAGTGCGTCGCCCCGTTCGGCCGCCAGCGCCGCGACCGCTTGGTCCACGGTGCCCGGCGGGATCGGCCCGGTCACCTCGTTCATGCGCAGCAGCAGTGTCCGCTGCTCGGCAGGGAGCACCGAGAAGCCTTCCCCGACCATGCTCATGCTGGGTCGCCTCCAGATTCCACGGCTGCCGCCGCGAGGTTCGCGAGTACCGTCTCGAACGCGTTGAACATGCTCTCCACCAGGCCGGGCGGGAACGCCGCGGCGACGAAGTCCCAGGTGCAGACGAGCTTTCCGGCCTGCTCGCCGACCTGGTGGTCGAGGAGCACCTGGGGGGTCTGGCTCACCGCGTACACCGTCCTGGCCCGCCAGGCGGGCACCTGCGCGGCCGGCAGCACGCCGTCCGAGAGGAGGGTGCTGGTGAACACCACGGGCATCGCCGAGTCGTCCCGCCGGCGCGGGTCCGTGCTGCGCAGCATGCGCAGCACCTCGACCCCGGTGACCGTGCGGTGGTCCAGGTCCCGCCAGAGCTGGTCCTGCAGGCGTTTCGCCCGTGCCGGGAACGAGGACTCGCCGGAGCCGTCGACGGCCAGCAGTGTCGTGGCCGTGAAGTCGCCGACCAGCGCGTCCACGTGCGGATGGAGGGGCAGTCGGTTGAACGTGGTGACGTTGAGGGTGAACCGCGGGCTGTCGCTCCAGGCCGCGAGCACCTCGCAGAAGGCGGCGCAGATCGTCGCGGACGGGGTCAGGTCCGCCGCGGCCGACCAGGCGCGCACCGCCTGCCATGCCGTCGGGGTGAGTTCGGTGTGCAGGCGGTGGAACGTGGGGCTGGTGAGCTCGGTCGGCCGCCGCAGCAGTGGCAGGCCGGGGGCGGGCGGTAGTTCGGCGAGCCGGTCGGCCCAGTAGCGCTGCGACCGGCGGTGGCGCGGACCGTCCTTCAGCCCCTCGACGGCCAGTACGTAGTCGCGGAAGGTGCAGCCGAGCGGGGGCAGTTCGGCCACCGGGTCGTGGTACAGGGCGAGCAGTTCACCGGTGAGGATGCGGGCGCTGTGGGCGTCGGCGATCAGCAGGTCGACGCTGATGTGCAGCCGGGTGATGGTGGCGTCGAGGCGGTTGGCGCGCAGTTCGAACAGCGGCCATTCCTCGGGCGGCCGGACCTGGTGGGACATGCTGCCGCGGACCTCGGCGAGCCGGTGTGCCACGGCCTCGGGTGCCCGGCCGCGCAGGTCCGAGGCGTCGAGCCGGTAGGCGGGCACGGTGTTCAGGACCTGCTGCCGGCCGTCGCGCCGGACGACGGTCCGCAGTGCGTCGTGCCGGTCGATCAGCAGGCGGAGGGCCCGTTCGAGCCGGGCGGTGTCGAGGTCGTCGACGTCGAGTTCCAGGTAGCTGTGGGTGGAGACACCGCCGAGCCCGAAGCCGGACCGGCGGCCGAGCCAGTACGCCTGCTGGATGTCGGTGAGCGGGAACGGCTCGCTCCGGGCTTCCGGTTGGGCCGTCAGCGTGGCCGTCGGGTCCGGCTCGGGGCCGGTGTTCCCCTGCGCCTCGGCCACGGCCTCGGCCAGTGCCGCGAGCGTCGGGGTGGTGAACAGCCTGGCGAGCGGGATCCGCACGCCCAGCTCCTGTTGGAGTGTGGCGATGAGCCGGATGGCTTCCAGTGAGGTGCCCCCGAGCGCGAAGAAACTGTCCTGCGGGCGGACGCTCGGCACGGCGAGGAGTTCCGCCCAGATGGCGGCCAGTTCGGTCAGCGTCCGGTTGTGGTGCCGGGGGGCCACGGCGGCGCGCGCTCGCCTCATCCGCTGCTCCCGGGAGGGGAGTTGGGCGCTCAGCGCGGCGCGGTCCACCTTGCCGTTGCCGGTCAGCGGGATCCGGTCGAGTCGGTGGAACACGGTGGGAACCAGGTAGGAGGGCAGCACCGCACCGAGCCGGGTCCGAAGCTCGGCGGGCTCCTGGTGGGATTCGGGTTCGGCGACGAAGAAGGCGACCAGCCGCCGTTCCGTCCCCGGCTCACCGACCGCGACCACGGCGGCCGCCCGCACCCCCGGGAGGCGTTGCAGCGCCGATTCGGTCTCGCCGAGCTCGACCCGAAAACCGTTGATCTTCACCTGGCCGTCCTGCCGACCGAGGAACTCCAGGTTCCCGTCGGGAAGGTGGCGGGCCAGGTCGCCGGTCCGGTACAGGCGCTCGCCGGTCTCCGGGTCGCGCGGGAACCGATACCGGGTCTGCTCCTCGTCGCGCCAGTACCCCAACGCGACGCCGGCGCCGCCGATGTAGAGCTCGCCGGCCACCCAGTCGGGACGCGGTCGCAACCGGTCGTCGAGCACCCGGATCGACTGGTGGGCCATGGGCACGCCGTAGGGGATGCTGCGCCAGGACGGGTCGACCTCGCCGATGGGGTACCAGACCGACCAGATGGATCCCTCCGTCGCGCCGCCGAGGCTCATCAGCCGTGCTGTGGCGGCCAGTTCGCGGAGCCGGTCGGGCAGGGCGACCGGGATCCAGTCGCCGCTGAGCAGTACCAGGCGCAGCGTGCTGAGCGCGGTCGGTGCCAGCTTTCCGGCGTACTCGGTCAGAACCTCCGCCAGCGCGGGCACCGAGTTCCAGACCGTGATCCGTTCCCGGGCCACCAGTTCGGCCCAGTGCGCCGGGTCGCGCCGCTTGTCCGGCGCGGGCAGGACGACCGTGCCCCCGGCGGACAGCAGGCCGAACAGGTCGTAGACGGCGAGGTCGAAGCTCAGGGAGGAGACCGCCAGGACGCGGTCGTGGCGGCCGACCTCGAAGCGCCGGTTGACCGCGTCGATGGTGTTCGCCGCGCCGCGGTGGTCGATCATCACGCCCTTGGGCGTTCCGGTCGAGCCGGAGGTGAAGATGACGTAGGCCAGGTCGGCGGGGTCGGTGCGCACCTGGGGCGGGCCGGCCGAGCGGTCAAGGTCGGCCGGCCGGTCGACGGCGATCGCCTGTACTCCGGCCGGTCGCGGCAGCCGGTCCGCCAGCGTCCGCTGGGTGAGCACGGTCCGCAGTTCGCCGCGTGCCATCAGGTGCCGTAGGCGCGCGTCGGGCAGTTCGGGGTCCAGGGGCAGGAAGGCCATCCCGGCCGCCAGCACGCCGAGCGCGGCGACCACCTGCTGCCAGCCCTTGTCGGTGGCGATGCCGACCAGTGCGTTGGGGCGGTCGCCGGTGGCCAGCAGGGTGTGCGCGACCCGACGGGCCCGTTCGGCCAGTTCCCGGTAGGTCATCCTGGTCTCGCCGTCGACCAGCGCAAGGTCCGCGGGCCGCGCCGCCGCGCGGGCGAACACCGCATCGTGCAGGCAGTGCGGTCGGGGGGTGGTGGTGTCGGCGGCGGTGAGCGCCGACCGGACGGCCTGCTGCGCGGCGGGGAGCGAGGGTGCCGGCCGGCCGGTCCAGTGGGCGGGGTCGGCCACCAGGTCGGCAAGGAGCCGGCGGTAGGCGTCGAACATCCCGTCCAGCACGCCGGGGTGGAACAGTTCGTCGACCGCGTCCCAGTTGAAGACGAGTGCGCCGTCGCGCTCGGCGACTTGGTGGTCCAGGTGCACCTGCGGGGTCTGGGTGATGCCGTGGCCGAGTTCGCCCAGCGGGGCGCGTTCGGCCTGCGCCGGGTCGGCGGCGGTGGCCAACGGCAGGTTCGAGGTGAACACCACCGGGGTCAGCAGTTGCGGTGGGCGGCCCCGTTGCCGGGCCCATTCCCGCATCACCTGGACCCCGCTGAACCGGGCGTGATCCAGGTCGGCCCAGAGCAGCCGGTGCAGCACGCCGGCGCGGTCCGCGAAGGGCGCTTCGGTGCGGTGGTCGACCTCCAGCACGGACAGCGAGGTGAAGTCGCCGACGATCAGGTCGACTTCGGGGTGCACCGGTTCCCGCTGGAACACGGTGAGCATCAGGCTGTAGTGCGGGCGCCTGCTCCATCGGGTCACGACCTCGGCGAAGGCGGCGAGGACGACGGCGGACGGCGTCAGGCCGAACTCGGCCGCCCGCGCCTTGAGCGCCGACCAGTCCGCCCGGTCCAGTGCCCCGGAACGGCGGACGAAGTGCGGCCGGTCGATGCTCTCCGGCGCGGTGGCCAGGGGCAGTTCGGGTCCCTCGGGCAGGTCGGCGAGGCGGTTGATCCAGTACGTCCGGGCCTCTTGGTGCTCCGGCTGCGCGCGGCGACGTTCGGCGGCCAGCACATAGTCCCGGAAGGTCAGCTCCAGTGGCGGATACCCGCGCTGCCGGCCGGTGTAGCGGTCGGTCAGTTCGGCCATCACCAGCCCGAAGCTGTGGGCGTCGCAGATCAGCGCGTCGATGCTGAGGTGCACCAGCGTGTCCCCGTCGGGCAGCAGGGAGGCCCGGACGTCGTACAGCGGCCACCGGTCGGCGGGGAGCAACTGGTGGGAGAGTTCGGTCCGCCAGGCAGCCAGTCGCGCGGTCCGGTCCGGCGCGGCGTCCCGTCGCAGGTCCTGGACGGCGATGCGGTAGGGGGGCACCGAGTCCAGCACCCGCTGCGTGCCGTCGTCGGCCAGCACGGCGCGCAGCATCGGATGACGCTCGATCACCGCGCGCAGGGCGGCCTGGAAGCGGTCGAGGTCCAGTCCGGTCGCGGTCAGTTCCAGGTAGGCGTGGGTGGAAACGCGGCCGAGCACCAGATCGGCGTCCCGGCCGACGAGGTAGGCCCGTTGGATGTCCGTCAGCGGGAACGGGGCGTGCCGCGCCGCCCGGTCGGGGGTCAGCCGCTCCGAGACCTTCGGTACGTCCTGTCGTCCGGCCGTCGCGTCGAGCCGGGCGGCCAGGGCGCGGGCGGTCGACGCCGCGACGAGGTCGCGCAACCCCACCGGTGTTCCGAGCCGCTCGCGCAGTACCGCCGCGACCCGCGCCGCGAGCAGCGAGTTGCCGCCCAGCAGGAAGAAGTCGTCGGACGGACCCGGCCGGCGGGTGACCGGCAGCAACGCGGTGAAGACGTCGAGCACGACAGCCTCGGTCGGCCCGGCGTCCGGTGCGGTCCGCCGCTCCACAGCCGGCGCCGGCTGCGGTCGAAGCGCGCGCAGTCGCCGTCGGTCGACCTTGCCGCTGGCGTTCAGCGGCAGTTCCGCAACCAGGTCCACGGTGGCCGGCACGGCGTAGGTGGGGAGCCGGTTGCGCAGGAATCCGATCACGTCGTGCGGCGGCCGCTCCTGGTCGACGGCGACCACATACGCGGCGAGCAGGGGCGCGCCGATGCGGTCGGGGCGGGTGACGACCGCGGCGTCGCGGATTCCGGGGTGTCGCAGGAGGGCGCGTTCGACCTCGCCCGGCTCGACCCGGTGGCCCCGGATCTGCACCTGTGCGTCCAGCCTGCCGAGGTACTCCAGGTTCCCGTCGGCGCGCCGGCGCACCGCGTCGCCGGTACGGAACCAGCGTTGTCCGGGCCTGCCGCCGGGCAACGGCCCGAACCGGTCGGCGGTCTGCTCGGGGCGTCCGTGGTAGCCGAGGGCCAATCCGGCCCCGCCGACGTGGAGTTCGCCGAATCCCAGCGTCGGCGCCGGCAGGCCGGCCGGGGTCAGTTCCCGGGTGGCCGTGCCGTCGATGGCCCGGCCGATCGGGACCGTCGCCGGATTGCCGCCGGATGGCACCTCGAACGCGGTGGCGTCCGCGGCGACTTCGGCGCAACCGTAGAGGTTGAGCAGCCGGCGGCCCGGCAGACACCGGTGGAACCGTTCGGCCAGGTCGGCGCCGAGCGCCTCGCCGCTGCTGACCCAGGTGTGCAGGTGCGGCAGGTGGAGGTGCAGGTCCGGTTGGTCGTCGAGCAGCATGCGCAGCAGGCTCGGCACCACCACGAGCCGGGTCACCCGGTGCGCGCGGAGCCTGCCGACCAACCGCTCGGGGTCGGCGGTGTCCTGAGCCCCGAGCAGTGCCAGCGGCACGCCGGACAGCAGCGGACCGAAGGTCTCCCCCACCGCGTCGACGAAGCCGGGGGACGTCCTGGCCGCCCAGACCTCCGCACCGGTGGCGGGATAGGTCCGCCGCATCCACCGCACCCGGTTGAGCACCCCGCGGTGGGTGCCGAGGACGCCCTTGGGCGGGCCGGTCGAGCCGGAGGTGTAGATCAGGTAGGCGACGGACTCCCGGTGGACGGGGCGGTGCAGGCGGTGTGCCGGGAATCCCCGGACCGGTTCGCCCGGATCGTCGACCGCCATCAGGGGAGTGTCCGTCGTGGCCCAGCGGGGCAGCAGTGCGGTGGTGGTGAGTACGCACCGGGGTCGGGCGTCGGCGATGATCTCGGCGAGCCGCTCGGCGGGCTGGTCCGGGTCCAACGCCACATAGGCGGCCCCGGCCTTGAGCACTCCGAGCACGGCGAGGACCGAGTCGAGGGAGCGGGGCAGGCAGCAGGCGACCCGGTCGCCGTCCGCCACGCCCCGCGCCCGCAGCCTCCTGGCCAGTTGGTTGGCCCTGCGGTCCAGTGCCCGGTAGGTGACCGAACGCCCGCCGTCGACCACGGCGATCGCGTCCGGGGCGCGGTCGACCCGGCGTTCGAAGGCCGCGGGCACGCCGTCGGTCCGCTCGGCGGCCGCCGGCGGTGCGGGCTCGACAGCGGCCGGCGGGGCCAGTAGTTGGGCGGCGGTCAGCTCGGGGTGGTGTGCGCATCCGACCAGCACGGTGTGCAGCTGCTCGGCGAAGAGCGCGATGGTGGTTCCGGTGAACAGGTCCAGGTCGTACTGGCAGGAGATCCTGATCCCGTCGGTGTGTTCCCAGATCTCGACCAGGAGGTCGAACTGCGCCGCTCCCAGCTCGATGTCCGGCTGTTCGGTCGCCAGTCCCGGTAACTCAAGGGTCGGATGGGTCTGTTGGGCGACGCACAGTACCCTGATCGGGGGGTCGCCCCCACCGTCGGACCGGAGCAGCTCCAGCAGGTGCTCGTAGGGCATTTCCTGGTGGGCGAGGCTCTCCAGGGTGGACGTGCGAGTCGCCGCCCAGAGGTCGTGGAAGCCCTGCCCGTCCTCGATCCGCAGCCGCAGCGGCACGACGTTGACGAAGTAGCCGATGAGCCGGTCGAACTCCGGCCTGGTGCGGCCGGAGACGAGGGTGCCGACCGCGAGGTCGCGCTGCCCGGTCCAGCCGTGCAGCACCACCAACAGGGCGGTCAGCACCAGCATGAACAGGGAACCACCGGTCTCCCGCCGCAGTCCGTCCAGGCGGTCGGCCAGCTCCGGCCCGATCAGGAGGCTGTGGTTGGCGCCGGTGCCGCGCCCGGTGGCCGGCCGCGGATGGTCCAACGGGAGCTCGGTGTACGGCAGGTCAGAGAGCCGGTCGCGCCAGAAGCCGGTCAGCTCGGCGGCTTCCGCCCCGGTGAGCCGGGCGCGTTGCCAGGCGGCGTAATCGTGGTAGCCGAGCGCGGGGAACGGCAGGCGGACCGGCTGCCCGGCGGTGAGGTCCCGGTAGCAGTCCGAAAGGGCCTGGGCCAGCACGCCGTTGGACCAGCCGTCGGTGATCGCGTGGTGGAGGGTGAGCAGGACGAGGTGGTCCTCGGGGCCCAGTCGGAACAGCACCGTGCGCAGCAGCGGTCCGTGGCGCAGGTCGAAGGGGCGGCGGGCCTGTGCCCGCAGCAGCGCCCCGAGCCGCTCGTCGCGGTCATCGGCTCCGGCCAGGCGGGAGAGGTCGACCAGGAGGAGCGGCATCGTGACCCTGGTGGCGATCGAGCACCCCAACGTCCCGTCCTCGGCCTGGTACAGGCTGGTGCGCAGGGCCTCCTGGCGTCGGGCGACGGCGTCGAGCGCCGACCGCAGCGCGACCGGGTTCAGCGGGCCGCGCAGCCGGACGGCGGTGGCGTAGGCGTAGGCGGCCGGCGCCAGTTCGTTGAGCAGCCACATCCG
The DNA here is from genome assembly GCF_044769405.1 of Streptomyces sp. NPDC090442. Taxonomy (NCBI): domain Bacteria; kingdom Bacillati; phylum Actinomycetota; class Actinomycetes; order Kitasatosporales; family Streptomycetaceae; genus Streptomyces; species Streptomyces sp. NPDC090442. Next base: position 39,705 of record NZ_JBIVXW010000004.1, on the reverse strand, counting down.
TTCCTGGCCGAAGGAGGGCCGCACCGCCGCGGCCACGGGTGCCGGGGCGGCCGTGGTCGGGCCCGCGGAGAGCGTCCGCTCGAACCGTGCCCGGGCTTGGGGGGACAGCGCGGCGATCCGCTGTCGCAGCTCCGCCGCCTCCGTCTCCGCCAGCCCGGCGAGGATCGACTCCAGTGCCGGTTCCGTCATGGCCGTTCCCCCTTCGTCATCCGGTCACCCCGCCGACGGTCATGCCGAATTCGGCGGTGAGCACACTCGTCGCCACCACCAGCTGCACCAGCCGTTCGCTGCCGGCCCGTTGGTCGGCCGGGCGGGCCAGGAGTTCGTCCAGCAGCCGGCGCACCGCCGCCGGGTGGTAGACGGGGTTGTCCCGCAGGGCCGGCCCCGCGCACATCTCCCGCACCACCGCCAGCAACCCGTCGTCGCGGACGAGCGGCGGGGCGAAGAAGCCGCGTTTGTCGCCCGCGCGCACTTCCCCCGGCAACCGGTCGTGGACCGCGGCGCGCAACACGTACTTGGTGGTGCCCGCGCGGGTGTACCAGGACAGCGGTGCGGTCCGGGCGGTGGCGAACAGGTGGTGGTCGAAGAACGGCAGCCTGACCTCGACTCCGTGCGCGGCGTCCAGCCGTTCGGCACCCAGGATGTAGTTGGGCAGCCAGCTCTTGGCGAACAGGTACAGCGACTGGTGCAGTGGGGCGCGTCCGTCCAGTTGGTGCCGGGACTGGTCCAGCAGGGGCGTGCAGGCGTCGGTTCCGGCCAGCACCTCGGCGAACTCCGGGCGGAGCAGGGACCGTGAGGGTGCCAGCACGGCGAAGTGTCGTTGGGTGAGCCAGCTCGGCAGGAAGCCGAGCCGGTCGAGGACACTGCGCAGGTGCGGCGGCGCGCCGAACGCGGCCAGCTTGCGGTACCCGGTCCGGGCCCGGTCCCTGGCCTTCGGGGATCGGCTCAACGCGAGGTCCTGTTGGAACTGCGGGTACCCGGCGAACAGTTCGTCCCCGCCCTCGCCCGCCAGCGCGGCCTTGAAGCCGCTGGCGCTGATCGCCGCGCTGTGCAGGTATCTGGCGACGCCGTGCGCGTTCTCCTGCACCATTTCGCCGGCCCGGATCGTGGCGACCAGGTTCTCGGCGAAGTCCGCCGGGGTGAGCTCGATCCGGTGGTTGGGCACACCGAGCCGGGCGGCGGTCCGTGCCGCGACCGGGCTCTCGTCGAGCGCGGTGTCGGCGAAGGCGACGGTGAACGTGGTGACCTCGCGGTGGTCGGCGGCGCTGGCGACCATCGCCGAGGAGTCGACACCCCCGCTGAGGTGGCAGGCCAGCGGGACGTCGGCGATCGTCCGCAGCCGCACGGCCTCGTCCAACCCGGACCGCACCCGCGCCAGATGCCCGCTCAACGCGGTCGACGACTCGTGCTCGACCGCGGTCAGCTCTGCGGTCGTCGGGTAGTCGAGGTCCCAGTACCGGTGGACGGTGACCCCGCCCCCGCCGGCCAACAGGTAGCAGCCGGGCGGCACTTGCCGGATGCCGTCGAACAGCGTCCGGTCCGGCGGAAGGGCCATCTGGAGATGGGCGGCGTAGGCCGCCAGGTCCCAACGGGCCGCGAGGCCGCAGGCGAGGAGGGCCTTGATCTCGGAGGCCAGGTAGAGCCTGCCGCCTTGTTCGGCGTAGTAGAGCGGCTTGACACCGAACCGGTCGCGCGCCGCGAACAGCTCCTTCCGGCGGCCGTCCCACAGTGCGAAGGCGAACTCGCCGCGCAGTTTCCTCAGGGCCCGGTGGCCGTCCCTGAGGTAGAGCCGTAGTGCGATCTCACTGTCGCCCCGGGTGCGGCAGGGGTGTCCGGTCTCGGCCAGCTCGGTGCGGATGCGTCGGTAGTCGTAGAACTCGCCGTTCGCAACGAGCCGGGTCCGGCTCGGCTCGTCGCCGAGCGGCTGGGCGCTTCCGTCCGGGTCGACCACGGCGAGCCGGGTGTGTCCCAGCACCGCCCGCCCGTCCGGCGAGCACCAGACGCCGGAGCCGTCGGGGCCCCGCGGACGCAGCACCGCCATCGCCGCGGCCACCGATTCCGCCGACAGTCCCGCCTCGCGAGTGAAGATCCCGATGATGCCGCACATACCGCTCACCGGTCCGGATGCGGAACGCGGAAGGCGAGCACGGCATGCGGGCCGGTCCCCCGGTGCCAGCGCTCCCGTTCGAGGCCGTCGTCGAAGATCAGGCAGCCGCCGTTCGGCCAGGTCCTGGTCTGCTCCCCGATTCTGATGCCGCTGCCGGCCGCGACGGTCAGGCCGAACTCGACCCGCAGGTACGCGTTGCTCGGTCCGCAGCACGCCGGTTCGCGGGTCGGGGGACGGTCGAGCAGCAGATCGACGGTCGCCCCGGGGAACAGCAGCGCCTCGGGGATCTTCTCCAGGACGCCGCGCAGGACCGGCAGCGCCTCGGCGGACGGGGTCCAGGCGCCGTCGCGGTACAGCTCGGTGCGCGCAGCCCCGGGCTTCTGGCCGCCGTCCGGACCCAGCCGGTCACCGTCCGGCGCGGTGCGCAACTCCCGGACGATGGCCTCGTGTTGGACCGCGAGGTGGCCGGTGAACCAGAAGTCGCCCGGGTCGTAGTCCGCGCGCACCGGCAGCTCCCGGTGAAACTCCGCGGGGCGGTGCAGTGCGGAGGCCCACAGGCCCTGGCGGACCGCGAGCTCGGCGCAGTCGGCCGCGGCACCGGGCCGTCCACCGGCGTGCAACTCGTCGATGAGCCCCCGGTAGTGCCGCCGGGCCCGGCCTGCCAACGGTTCGGACAGCTCCGCGGCGCGCCGGTCGCCGCGCCCGCCACGCGCAATGCGGGCGGCGAGCTTGTCCACCTCCGCCACCCGCCGGTGCTCGGTGCGCAGGAACAGGGCATGGTCGGAGATCGACTTGCCCCTGGTCATGCGGTGCCGCTGGTAGGTGTCGTCGAACGGGGCCTTGTAGTCCTGGTAGTGCCGGTGCTCGACGAAGACGCCGGGCACCGGGTAGAGCCGGCCCAGCCGTTGGGCGAGGTCGAAGACCCACTTCTCGACCTCCCACTGCTGGAAGATCGTCGGCACGAAATAGCCGAGGGTGTCGTACCAGGACCTGCTGACGATCGGGAAGTCACAGCCGCCCTCCGGGTACTGCGCCGCATCGAAATACAGGCACAGCACGTCGTCCCCGTGCAGTTCGGCCAGTTCCCCGGCCCGCCGGTCCAGCGCGACGTCCCAGCCGTAGTCCACGTAGAGCTGGTCGTCGTTGGCCATCAACAGGAAGTCACCGTCGGCCTGTTCGGCCAGTTGGTTCCAGGCGGCCGCGACCCCGATCGGAGGCCCGACGTGCAGGGCACACCGGCCGATCGCGCCGTAGCGCCAGCGCGCCCGGTCGAACAGCGCGCGGTACCGGGGCAACGCGGGATCGTCCTCGTCGACGTAGCAGAGCACCTCGATGCGTCCGGGTGCCGCGGCGGTCCGCTGGACGCTGCGCAGGAAGGTGTGGAGGTTGTCCAGGCGGTTCCTGGTCGGGCAGAGCAGGGAGAGCGGGCGCGGTGTTGCGGTGGCCGCCGCCGCGCGCAGCGGGAACGCCGCCTTGGTCCACAGCCGTCGTGGTTCCAGCCGCAGCGCGTAGGCCAGCTTCTGTCGGACCAGGAGGCTGCTGTTGACGGCGTCGACGATCCAGCCACGCTGGTGGCGTTGATCCCGCAGCAGGTCGGTGACGAGGTCCTGGAGTGTCCCGTCACGGTAGCGACCGTGGTGGCCCAGGAGCAGCCTGCCGAGGTCGTGGGCGGCGTCGAGCGCCTTCCGGTTCCCGGTCACCGGTGGGCCTCCTCTCCGGTGCGTACGGCGGTGACCTGCTCCTCGATCCACCGGTAGGTGCGGCGCAGCCCGAAGTCGAGGGGGGTGGAAGGCTGCCAGCCGAGGAGTTGCCGGCACAGTGTGTTGTCTGAGACCCGGCCCAGCGGTCCGACGGGCTTGTCGGGCCGGTAGCGCGGAACGATCTCCTTTCCCGCGACGGCGGAGATCCGGCCGACCAGTTCCGCGATGCTGATCCGCTCCTCGGAGCCGATGTTCACCGGTCGGTCGACGGTGGACCGTGCGAGCCGGAGCAGGCCCGTGACGCAGTCGTCGACGTAGCAGTAGGACCTGGTCTGGGTGCCGTCTCCCCACACCTCGATCTCGCCGGAGCCGCCCGGCACGGCGGCCACCTTGCCGCACAGCATGGACAGGGATTTGGCCCGCAGCCCGGAATAGGCGCCCAGCGGACCGTAGATGGCGTGCAGCCGAGCGACCTTGATGTCCATGGCGTGGGTCCGGCGGAAGGTGTCGCACAGGATCTCGGTGGTGAGTTTCTCCCAGCCGTACTCCATGTCCGGGTCGGCGGGGAACACCGGGCTCTCCCGCAGGGGGGCGCTGTCGGGCCTGCGCTGGAGGGAGTTGGGATAGACGCAGGCGGAGGACGCGTAGACGACGGTGCCGACCGCCGCCTTGCGGCACGCCTCGACGGTGTTGACCGAGATCAGCAGGTTGTCCCGCAGGATCTCGGCCGGGGCCGCGTGCGTCCACCCGATGCCGCCCATGTTGGCGGCCAGCGCGAACACCTGGTCCGCGCCGGCTACCGCCGCCGCGCACTGCTCGGGCTCACGCAGATCGGCGAGCACGAACTCGTCGGCCCCACTGGGCCCGTACTCGGGCGCCCGCACGTCCACCCCACGTACCCGCACCGATGGTTGGCGGGTCTTCAGCGCGTGGACCAGGTGCGCTCCTACGAAGCCACCGGCTCCGGTCACCACGACCAGTGTCACGCTCGCTCCTCATCGATCGCTCGGCGTCGTGCCGCTCTCAGGTCGCGACCCGCTCTGTCCCGGTCGGCCCGGCGTTCCCGTTCGAGGTGCTGCCTGTGCTGCCGGGTGGCCACCATGCGCGGACGGGACACCGGCTGGGCCGGGTCGGCGACGCACGCGGCGAGGCACGCCGTCAACGCGCCGAGCATGGCCCGCACGTGGGATGCGGGAAGCCGGGCCGGATCGTGCCGGGCGAGCAGCCGCAGCTCTTCACCAGGCACGATTTCCAGCACCAGCGGATAGCCCTCGTCGACCACGGTGCGCACCTCCCCGACGCGCAGCCCGCCCGCGGCGCTCCGGCCCGCGGCAGTGGGGAAGTTCTCGACCACCACGATCGTGTCGAACAGGCTGGCGCCCCAACTCAGCCCGATGCCACGGGTGATGCGGCTCAGCGGGACGTGGCCGTGCTCCCGCATCCCGGCCAGACGGTGCTGCAACGCTCGCAGCCAGGGCAGGACCGCGCCGTCCGGCGCGCAGTCCACCCGGAGCGGCACCGTGTTGATGAGCAGGCCGACCAGCTCGGTCGCACCAGGCAGGCCGGGCGGACGGCCGGACACGGTGACGCCGAAGACCACGTCCGTGCGCGCGCACAACGCGGCGAGCAGCAACGCCCAGCCACCGTAGAGCACGGTGCTCGGGGTGAGCCCGTTGCGTCGGCAGAACGCGTCGAGCTCGGCGGCGAGGGCGCGCGGCGCGGTCAGCGTGACCTCGCCGCGGCGTGCGGCGACCACGTGGCCGTGGACGCAGCCCGGCCCCGCGATCCGGGTCGCGGTCGCCATCCCGGCGAGCTGTTCGGCCCAGAACGCCTCGTCGGCGGCGCGGTCCCGGCCCCGGGTCCAGTCCACGTAGTCGGACATGGCCGGCCGCTCGGGTAGTCGGGGTCGTTCGCCCGCCGTGAGGTCCCGATAGCAGTCGAGGAAGTCGGCGAGGACGAGTTGTTGGGACCAGCCGTCGAGGATCAGGTGGTGGTGGGTCCACACGCAGCGGTGCGTGGTGTCGGACTCGCGCAGCAGGGTCAGCCGGAGCAGCGGCGCGCTGCCGAGGTCGAAGCCGCGCGCGCGGTCCCGGTCGAGGAACTCGGTCAGCGCGGCGGCCCGGTCCGCCTCGTCGCGGTCTCGCCAGTCTTGGTGATCGATGGTCAACCCGGCTTCGGGGGCGACCACTTGGCGGGGCTGCGTCCGGTCGCGCCAATCGAAGGAGACCCGCAGCGCCGGGCGCGCGGCCACCACCGCCTGCCAGGCCGCGCGGAACGCGGCCAGGTCGAGGGGTCCGGTCAGCAGGCAGCAGACCTGCACCAGATAGGCGCCCGGGCTGCTGCCGCCGACCGAGTGGTACAGGATGCCTTCCTGCATCGGGCTGAGCGGGTACGCGTCGGGGGCGGGCGGCCGCGGCCGGGCGACCGCGGGCTCCTCCCGCACCGCCCGCTGCGCGACAGCCCGTACGGTCGACAGGTCGAACAGGTCCTGGGCGGTGATCCGCAGCCCGGCCAGCTCCAGCTTGGCCACGATCACGATGGCGTGCACCGAGTCCCCGCCCAGGGCGAAGTAGTCGTCGTCGACCCCGACCCGGTCCAGCTCCAGTACCTCCTGCCAGATCCCGGCGATGGCCCGCTCGGTCTCGGTCCGGGGCTCGGGCGATCGCGCGGGGTCCTCGCTGTCGTGGGCGTCCTCGGCCAACCATCGGGCCAGCAACTCCCGTTTGGTCGCGGACAACCGCGCCACGCGCGGGTCAGTTTCGGACATCGCTTCCTCCGGCTTCCTCCGGCGCGCCCGGCGGGCGACCCGCCGTCCGCAGCAGCAGGGCCGCCTCCTGCTCGGTCAGTGACTCCAGCCGTGCGACGAGTCGGTCGCGCCGGTCGCGCGGCTCGGGCAGCGCCACGTAGTCGATCTTGCCGTTCGGGGTCAGCGGCAGCTCGGCACGCCACTGGATCTCGACGGGGACCAGGCGGCCGGGCAACCGGGAGGCGAGCCAGCCGCGCAACTGCCGGACATCGGGCAGCCGTTCGTGGTGGCCCGGCCGTTGGACCGGAGACCAGTAGGCCACCAGGCGCGCACCGCCGGCCGGCGTCGTGCGCAGCAGCACCGCGGCCCGGGCGACGGCCGGGTGCGCGGCGAGCGCCTGCTCGATCTCGCCGAGCTCCACCCGGAAACCGCGGATCTTGACCTGCCGGTCGGTGCGCCCGTGGAACAGCAACGCGCCGTCGACCATCCGGTGCACCACGTCACCGGTGCGGTAACGGCGTGCCCCGCGGCGCTCCGGGTCCGGGACGAAGGCCGCGGCGGTGTCCGCGGGCCGGCCGAGATAGCCCCTGGTGACGCCGAAGCCGCCGACTGCCAGCTCCCCCGGCGCACCGGTCGGGGCCGGCACTCCGTCCACCAGTACCACGGCCGAACTGCCCGCGATCGGGCCGCCGATCGGCACCGGTCCGGCACCGGTGTCGGCCACCCGCTGGACGCAGCAGCCGACGACGGTCTCGGTCGGCCCGTACTCGTTGAACACCACCGCGTCCGGGGCGACTTCACGCCACGCGGCGATCTGCGCGGAGTCCAACTGCTCGCCGCCGACCACCGTGGTGATGGCGGCGAGCGTGCACCGCTGTGCGGCCAGTTGCGCCGTGAGCGCGGACAGATGGGAGGGGGTGACCTTCAGGAGGGTGTGGTGTCCGATGGCCAGGGCCGCGCCCAACCGGGTGGGGTCCGAGCCGGGCACCAGGTGTGCCGTGCCCCCGGCCACCAGCGGCGCGAGCAGGGCGGTCACGCTCAGGTCGAAGGCGAGTGAGGAGTGCACCGGCGAGAAGGTGCGCCCGGTGATCCCGTACACGGGCAGGCACCAGCGCAGGTAGTTGGCCAGGCCCTGGTGCGGGACGCCGACCAGCTTCGGTGGTCCGGTGGAGCCCGAGGTGGCCAGCACGCAGACCAGGTGTTCCGGGCGCGGGTCGGGGCGGCGCAGCCGGGCCGGCGCCGCGCGGTCGACGGCGTCGGTGCGCAGCAGCGCTTGCGGGTCGACGCCGGTGGGGGCGGCCGTTGCGGATGGCAGCACCATGAGCGCCGCGCCCGCCTCGGCGAGTAGTGCGGGCACCTGGCGCGGTGGGGTTTCGGGATCGACGGGCAGATAGGCCGCTCCGGCGCGGAGGACGGCCAACAGGCCGACGATGCTGTCGATGCTGCGATCCGCCCACAGTCCGACGACGGCCTCCGGCCCGGCCGAGCGTGCCTGTAGCGCCCCGGCGAGCCGGCCGGCCCGCTGCCACAGGGAGCGGTAGCTGACCTGCCGCCCGCCTTCGATCAGCGCGATCCGGTCAGCGCCCCGGCGCACCGCGTCCTCGATCAGGGCGAGCACCGAGGTCGCCGGCGGGGTCGGGAGTTCGGCCGGGGACGCGGCGGCCGGCACGCCACACCGGGCCGCGGAACGGTGCGGCGTCCGCGCGGCGGCCGACAGGGCGGAACGGAACCAGTCCGCGATCTCCGCCGCCCGCTCGGCGGCGCTGCCCGCCGGGTCGGCTTCCAGCAGCAAGCGGAGTCGACCGGACTCCGCGTCGACGTTGAAGTGGGCGGTCAGCGGTACGTACGTCTGGTCGGGCGCCCGGAGGTCGGACACCACGAGGTCGTCGAGGGCGGACAGTTGGCCGTAGAGGTGGAAGTGGGTGAAGACGAACAGCGTGTCGAAGAGTCGGCTCGCGCCGAACTCCCGGTTCAACGCGACCAGTGGGTAGCGCCGGTAGGGCGAGACCCTCGTCTCGGCCGCGTAGGCCAGGAGCGCCAGTTGCGCCCAGCTCGCCCCGGCCGGCAGTGCGACGCGCAGCGGCACGATGTTGTTGAACACGCCCACCACTCGGTCGCCGTCCGGGCGTTCGGGCCTGCCGTTGGTCTCCAGGCCGGTGACCAGGTCGGTGCGGCCGGTCAGCAGTCGGACGATCCGCAGGTGCACGCCGAGCAGGACGTGCTTGAGTCCGACCCCGAGTTCGGCGGCGAGCCCGACGAGCCCGTCCCGCACCGCGTCGTCGATCTCCACGACGGTGCGCTGCTGGTACACCGGCCCCTGCGCCGGCGGCCGTCGGCGTATTCCCCGGGGGAGCGTGCAGGGTTCGGCGCCGTGCAGTTCCGCCGCCCAGAAGGCGCGGTGCTCGGGCGAGCGGAGGGCAGCGCGTTCCAGTGCGACGAAGTCCGCGTACCCGGTGCGGAGTGCGGCCGAGGCGGGCGGTCGGCCATGGAGCGTGGCACGGTACGCGGCGAGCAGCTCGGTGAGCACCAGCGCGGTGCACCAGCCGTCGAGGGCGAAGCTGCTGACGGTCAGTCGGAAGTCGGTGCCGTGGTCATGCACGGTGAACCGCACCAGTGGCCCCTGGTCGATGTCGAAGTGCCGCTTGCGCTCGGCCAGCATCCACGCCGCGAAACCCTTCTCTCGGGCGGGATCGGAGCGCTGGTCGAGCACCTCAAGGGGCGGCCGTGGGACGCTCTCCGGCACGAGCTGCATCGGCTCGGCACGGCTGGCCAGGTCGAAGCGGGAGCGCAGGTAGGGGTGTTGGGCCAGGACGTGGGCCACGGCCTGTTCCAGCGCGGCCGGGTCGATGGTGGCCGCCACCGCGACGCTGGTCACGTACACCTCGTAGCCGGGGTCGTCGCTGCGGTGGACCAACAGGGCCCGTTGGGCCATCGAGACGGGGTAGGCGTCGACCAGTCCGGGCCGCTCGGCCAGTGCCGGGCACAGACCGAACGGCGGCACCGCCCCCTCGGCCCCCCGCTGGGGAGCCTCCCGCCGGGAGTCGAGATACGCCGCCAGCTCCGCCACGCTGGGGTGGGCCAGCAGCTCGGTGACGGTGAAGCCGCATCCCGCCTCCCGCGCCGAGGCGACGATGCGGATCGCCAGGATCGAGTCACCGCCGAGGGAGAAGAAGTCCGTGTGGACGTCGATCCCCGTCCTGCCGAGGTGTTCTTCCCACAGGACCGTCAAGGCCCGTTCGGTCGGGGTGAGTTCCGGGGTGGGCGCCGGGGCGGCCGACCGGTCCCCGTCGGCGTCCCTCTCCGGTGCGGGCAGCGTCCGCCGGTCCAGCTTGCCACTCGCCGTGACCGGCAACGCCTCGACCGCCACGAGATCCGTCGGCACCAGGTAGCCGGGCACCGAACGGCGCAGCCGGTCGCGTAGTACGGCGGGGGGCGAGGCGTCCGGTCCGGTGACGTAGCCGGTCAGCCTGCCGTCGCGCACGAGGGCAACGGCGTCGGTCACGCCGGGCAGCGCCCGCAGCAGTTCGGCGACCTCGCCGAGCTCGACGCGGTTCCCGGCGATCTTCACCTGCTGGTCGGTCCGACCGAGGAAGACGAGCGCCCCGTCGGCCCGGCGCCGGGCGCGGTCACCGGTGCGGTAGATCCGGCGCCCCGGGCCCCCGCGTGGAGCGGGGAGGAACGCCGCCGCGGTCTGCTCCGGCCGTCGGAGGTAGCACGTGGCCAGCCCGTCACCGCCGATGAACAGCTCGCCGGGTACCGTCACCGGCACCGGTCGGAGCTGGTCGTCGAGCACCCGGACCGTGGTGTTGCTGATCGCTCGTCCGATCGGGACCGATCCCGCGTCGGACGGTGCGCACTGCCAGGACGTGACGTCGACCGACGTCTCGGTGGGGCCGTAGAGGTTGTGCAGCTGCGCGTCGAACAGCTCGAAGAACCGGTCTCTGGCGGTGGCCGGCAGTACCTCGCCGCTGCACAGCACCCGGCGCAGCGGCGAGCGCTCGGTGGCGGTGCGCGCCGCCTCGGACAGGAACGGGGCGAACATGCTCGGCACGAAATGGACGGTGGTGATCCGAGTCCGTTCGATGAGCCGCACCAGTTCCAGCGGGTCCCGGTGAGCGCCGGGCGCGGCGAGCACCAAGGTGCCGCCGGCGATCAGCGGCCAGCACAGCTCCCACCACGAGACGTCAAAACCCACAGACGTCTTGTGCAACACCCGCTCTCCGCAACCAAGTTGGTACTCCTCCTGCATCCACGCCAGTCGGTTGACGATGCCACGGTGTGGTACGAGCACCCCCTTCGGCGTACCGGTGGAACCCGAGGTGTAGAGCAGGTAGGCGGGCTGCTCAGGGTGCACGCGCGCCGCATACCGGCGGTCCGGCCGTGCGGCCAGCAGCTCCGTGGTGAGCAGCACCCGGGCGGGCAGGGCCGCGGCGCGGTCCCGCAGGGAATCCTCGGACAGCAGGAACCTGGCGCCGCTGTCGGCCAGCAGCGCGGCATGTCGGGGCGGTGGGTCCGCAGGATCCAACGGCAGTACGGCGCACCCGGCGTTCAGCACGGCGAGGTAGCCGATCGGCAGCTGACGGCCCCGCCGGTGCAGTACGGCGACGGGTTCACCGGGAGCCGCGCCCGCCGCCCGCAGCCCGGCCGCGACCGTGGTCGCCGCCCGGTGCAGCGCCGCGTAGCTCAGCTGCGCGGTGGTGCCGTCCTCCGCGGGTGCGAGGACGGCGGTGGCGTCCGGACGGGCGGCCGCGGCGGCGGCCACCAGGTGGTGCAGGCCGCCGGGGTCAGGCCGGCGCCGCGCCGGTCCGGTCCCGGCGGCCCCCGTGAGGTCCTCGCTCAACGGGATGTCGTCCACCGGGCGTTCGGGCGCCGCCACGGCGGCGCTCAGCACCCCGATGAGGTGCTCCGACAGCGCGGCCACCGTGTCCGCGTCGAACAGTCCGGTCCGGTACTCCCAGCGGCCGATCAGCTCGCCACCCACCAGCGCCGTGCTGAGGCTGAGGTCGAGTTGCGACCAGCGGCGGGGCACCTCGACCACGGAGGCGGTCGCCGCGCCGAACGCCGCGCGCCCGGCGGCCTCCTGGGCCAGGGCGAAGGTGCCGTCCCGCGGTTCGCCGTACTCCTGCTGAAGGACGAACTGGCTCTGCACCAGCGTCGCCCGTCCGGCGTCCCTGGCCGGGGCGAGGTCGGTGACCAGACTGCGGAAGGGGTACCTGCCGTGGGCGAGCGCCTCGCGCAGCAGCGTCGCGGTGTCCGTGAGCAGGGTCGCGAAGGGGGTTCCACGAGGGCAGCGGGAGCGGAGCGGTACCGGATTGACGAAGTAGCCGACGGCGCCGGCGAGTTCGGCGGAGTCCCGGCCGGCCAGCAGTGTGCCCAGCACCAGGTCCGGCTGGCCGGTGCAGCGGTGCAGCAGCGCCCGGTATGCGGCGAGGAGCACGGTGAACAGCGTGCAGTCGCGCTGCTTCGCCAGCGCACGCACCTCGTTGGCCAGTTCCGGCGGCAGTCGGAACGCGGCGGTGGCGCCGTGGAAGTCACGTTGGCGCGGGTGCGGTCGGTCGGTGGGCAGGGCGAGGCCCGCCGGTGCGCCAGCCAGCGTCTCGCGCCAGTACGCGAGGTCTCGTGGGTACGCCGGAGAGTTGGCGTACTCTTCGGCGGCGGCCAGCGCGGTGGCCTGCGGGTGGCCCGCCGGGGTGAGCGCCGCCGGGGTGCCGTTGATCTCCGCGAGGTAGCAGGTGTGCAGTTCGTCGAGCATCACCAGGAACGACCACAGGTCCAGCACCAGGTGGTGCGCGACCAGCACCAGAAGGTGCGTGTGCGGGTCGCGGCGCAGCAGCGTTGCCGTGAACGGCACGGTCCCTTCCAGGTCGAAGGGCCGCTCCACCATCTCCAGCAGCCGCGCCGCGAGTTGCTCCTCCGTCTCCTTCGGCACGTCGATGACGCGCAGTCGCGGGCCTTCCGGTTCCAGCTGGCACCACGGCCGCCCGTCCTGGACCGGGAAGGTGGTGCGCAGTGCCGGATGCCGCGTGGTGAGGGTCCGCAGTGCCCGGTCCAGCGCCGGTACGTCCAGCGGTCCGTCCAGCCTGAGCACCCGGGAGAGGTTGTACGCGGCGCCCCGGGGGTCCAACTCGTGCTCGAACCAGAGCGCTTCCTGGTTCGCGGTCAACGCGAGCCGGCCGTCTCCGTCGGGCGTGCCCACGGTCGTCCACGCGGCCGCCGGCACGGCGTCCGCCGCCAGGATGCGCCGGGCGAGGTCGTGGGGACTGTCACCGTCGACGAGGGCCTCGGCGCCGATGTCCACCCCGTACCGTCGCTGGACGCGGTGGCGCAGTTCCGTCGCCCGCAGCGAATCCAGTCCGAGCCGGACCAGCGGCTCGTCCGGCCGGGGTGGTGTCCCGCCGACGCCGGCGAGCGCCGACGCGGTGGCGGCCAGGGCGGTTGCCAGGGCCGCGACCCGGTCGTCCGGTGCCGTCGCGTCGAGCGTGTCGCGGCCCGGCAGGTCGGGGACCTCCGGTCGGTCGGTGCCCGCGGTGCCGACGACGGGCAGCTCGCCGGCCAGGTAGGACTGTCGGCAGTGCTGCCTGCGGACCTTGCCGCTCGTCGTCTTCGGCACCGCTCCCTTGGGCAGGAAGAGCATGCGATGGACCTCGATGCCGTGGCGGCAGGCGATGGCCTGGCGCACCCGGGCGGCGATTGCGACCAGGTCCGACGCGCCCAGGGGCGTGGCGAGTTCGTAGCAGAGCACCAGGCGTTCGACGCCGTCGACGTCGACCGGGAAGGCGGCTCCGCAGGAGGGCCGTAGTGCCGGATCCGCGCGTTCGGCAGTGTGCTCCACATCGTGCGGATGATGGTTCTCGCCCCGGATGACGATGAGGTCCTTGCGCCGGCCGGTGAGGTGGAGCCCGCCGTCCAGCAGGAACCCGAGGTCGCCGGTGCGGAGGTAGGGGCCCTGGTGGGTACCGGCGAGGCGGGCGCCGAAGGTCTCCTCGGTCTCCCCGGGCCGGTTGTGGTAGCCGGTCGCGATGCCCTCGCCGCGCAGCCAGACCTCGCCGATCCGCCCCTCAGGAAGCGCCGTTCGGGTTTCCGGGTCGACGATCCGCACCTCGGTCCCGGCGACCGGCGGCCCGCTGGAGACGAGCGTGCTGCCCTGCTCGTCCGCCCGCACGGCGGTGACCCGGCCGGCCCGGAGAGCGGCGGGTTCGGCACGCACCGAGGTCGGCGGCCGGTCGAACGGCGTCGCCGTCACGATCAGGGTCGCCTCGGCGAGGCCGTAGCAGGGGAAGTGGGCGGCCGGGGCGAACCCGGCGGCGCGAAATCCCGCGCTGAAGCGGCGCATTGTGGTGTCGCGGACCGGCTCCGCGCCGTTGTAGGCCACCGCCCAGCCCGACAGGTCGAGGGTGGCTCTGGTGGCCTCGTCGATGCGTTGCAGGCACAGTTCGTAGGCGAAGTTGGGACCGCCGCTGACCCTCGCCCGGTACTTGTCAACGGCCCGCAGCCAGTTCAGCGGCGCCCGCAGGAAGGCGCCCGGCGGCATCAGCACCGACCGGGAACCCAGGTACAGCGGTTGCAGCACGTTGGCGATCAGACCCATGTCGTGGAACAGCGGGAGCCAGCCGACGAAGGTGGCGTCCCGGTCGTTGCCACAGGCGAGTTGGATGGCACGCTCGTTGCTCAGCACATTGGCGTGGCTGACCCGCACGCCCCGCGGTGTCCGGGTGGAACCCGAGGTGTACTGCAAGAACGCGGTGGCGGCGGGGTCGGCCGGCGGCGGGGTCCAGCCGCCGGCAGCCGCATCGGGGACGGCGCCGACGTCGGCCCTGGGGAGCCCGACCAGCGCCGCGGGGGCGTCCTCGGCCCGGCAGAGCACCAACGCGGGCCGGGCGTCCGCGCTGATGGCGGCGAGCCGTTCCGCCCCGGCCCCGCCCCGGCCGGAGTCACAGGGGACCGCGACGCTCCCCGCGTACAGGCAGCCCAGGAAGGCTTCGACGTACTCGATGCCGGAGGGGTGGGCGATGAGCACCCGCTCGCCCCGGCAGCCGCGTGCGACCAGCTCCGCGGCGATCGCCCGGGCTCGCCGGTCGACGGCGGCGAAGTCACGGCTCGCCGTCTCCGTGACCCCGTCGGCGAGGAACACGTAGGCGGGGCGGTGCGGGGTGCGTGCGGCGTGCTGCCGCGCGACCTCGACGATGGTGGCTGCCCCGGTGGTCATGTCGGCTCCTCCCCTGCCTCGGCCAACCGCAGCGCCTCCCTGATCAGTGCGCTCCGCTGCCCGGCGCGCACCTGGTCGACGGCCTGGGCCAGCGCGGCGAGGTCGGGCGCCAGGTACACCTGGCGGATCGGGAGGTCGATGCCGAAGGCGGTGACGAGGCGGAAGTGGAACTGGGTGAGCTGGAGCGAATCCCCGCCCAGGTCGAAGAAGTTGTCGTGCCGGCCGATGCCGTCCGGGCTCGGCCAGCCCAGTACCCCGGCGGCCAGCTCGGCGATCGTCGCTTCGGTCGGGGTGGCCGGTGGGCGGCTCCGCGGCCGGTCGGGCTCCAGTGGTGGGGCGGGCAGGGCCGTCTCGTCGAGTTTGCCGTTCCTGGTCAGCGGGAGCGCGGGCAACAGCACAGTTTGACGTGGGATCAGTTGGCGCGGGAGCCGGTCGGAGAGGAAGCTGCGCAGCGGTTCGGTGGCCAGGTCCGGGGCCTGAGCGGCGCTCTCGGCGACCAGGTAGGCCACGAGCCGGCGCCGGTCCCCCGCACCGTGGGCGACCACCACGCAGTCGCGTATGGCGGGGTGCGTCAGCAGGGCCGCTTCGATCTCGCCGGGTTCGATGCGGTAGCCGCGCAGGGAGAGTTGTTTGTCGGTCCGGCCGAGGTAGTCCAGTTCGTCGGGGAACAGCCGCACGAGGTCACCTGTGTGGTAGCGCCGGTCGCCTGGGCGGCCGGGGGCGGGCCGGAACCGGTCGGCGGTCAGTCCGGGGCGGCCGAGGTAGCCTCTGGCCACCCCGGCCCCGCTGACGACCAGTTCGCCCCGGCCACCGATCGGCAGCGGGCGTCCGTCGCCGTCGAGCACCTCGACGTGCTGACCGGGGAGCGCCCGCCCCAGCGGGCTGGCCACCGGGCCGTGCCGGTCGGCCGGCCGCAGCCGTCGGCTGGTGACGTGCACCGTGGTCTCGGTGACGCCGAACATGTTCACCAGCTCGGGCCCGCGGTCGCCGAACCGGTCGAACCAAGGGGCGAGTCTGGCCACTTCGCAGGATTCGCCGCCGAGCACCACGAGGGACAGCGGCAGGGCGTCCGACCCGGTCCGCAGCGCGGTGGGCAGCAGGGCCCGGAAGGCGCTCGGGGTCTGGCCGAGCACGCTGACGCGTTCGGCCAGCAGCGTCGCCCACAGTTCGTCCGGTGCGCGGACCACGTCCGGGGGCACGAGCACCAGCCTGGCGCCGCTGGTCAGCGCGCCCCAGATCTCCCATACGGAGAAGTCGAACGCCGGGGAGTGGGTCATCGCCCAGGTC
This sequence comes from Streptomyces sp. NPDC090442, assembly GCF_044769405.1. Taxonomy (NCBI): domain Bacteria; kingdom Bacillati; phylum Actinomycetota; class Actinomycetes; order Kitasatosporales; family Streptomycetaceae; genus Streptomyces; species Streptomyces sp. NPDC090442. Next base: position 23,659 of record NZ_JBIVXW010000004.1, on the reverse strand, counting down.
TGGCGGTCGCGCGTCGCGGAGAGCACGGTCCGGCACGTGGCCAGCACCGCGGTCACCTGCGCATGGCTGACCAGCACGCCCTTGGGGCCGCCGGTGGAACCCGAAGTGAACACGGCGTAGGCCAGGTTGGCCGGGTGCACCCGCACCCGGGCGGGCGCCGCCGGCGCGAACCAGCTTCCGGGCCGGTCCAACAGCAGGAGGTCCGCACCCGGTTCCGGTGGGTGCGGCACGGTGGACCGGGTGAGCACCAGCCGGATTCCCGCGGCGCGGACCAGCTCCGCCCGGCGCCGCGGCGGGTCAGTCGGGTCCAACGGGGCATAGGCCGCGCCCGCCTTGAGGATGCCGAGCATGCCGACCACCAGGTCGATCGAGGGCTCGGCAGACAGCCCGACCAGGTCTTCCGGCCCGCAGCCGGCGGCCCGCAGCGCGGCGGCGAGCCGGTCGGACCGCGCGTTGAGCTCCCGGTAGGTGAGCTGGTCGCGGCCGCAGGTAAGCGCGACGGCGTCCGGCTGCTCGGCGGCGATCCGCTCCACCTCGTGGTGCAGAGCGCCGCTGCCCTCCACCGGGGCGGGGTCACCGGCCGCGGTCGGAGCGGGCGCGAGCGACCGGATCGACGCGAGGGACAGGTCCGGGTCCGCTGCCGCGGAGCGCAGCACGGCCACCGTCCTGGCCAGGATCTCGGCCGCCAGTGCGCCGTGCAGTCGGGACCGGTCGAACTCCAGCTCCAGGTCCAGACCGTTGGGCAGCGGGGACACGGTCATGGTGAGCGGGAACTTCGCGGCCACCGGGGGCGAGGGCAGCGCCGTCGCGGTCAGGCCGGGCAGCTCCACCCGTGGTGCCGGGGTGTTCTGGTAGGCGAACGCGACCTGGACGAGCGGGGTTTCGGCGAGCGAACGCCGAGGGCGCACGGCCTCGACGATCCGCTCGAAGGGGACGTCCTGGTCGTCGAGACCCTGTCTGACGACCTCGCGCACCCGGCCGAGGAGCGCGCCGAAGCCGGCGTGGCCCGACAGGTCCAGGCGCAGCGGCAGCAGGTTGACGAAGCAGCCGACCAGGCCGGCCAGTTCCGGCCGGGCGCGGCCGGCGACCGGGCTGCCGATCACCAGGTCGCGCTGCCCGGACAGATCGGCGACCGCCAGCCCGAATCCGGTGAGCAGTACCGGGAACAAGGGGGTCCCCCATCGGCCGGCCAGTTGCCTGAGCCGTTGCACCTCGGCGTGGCCGAGTCGGGACCGCAGGACCCCGGCGACCTGGCCGGCCGGTGGGCGGGAGCTCCTACCGAGCAGGTCCAGCCGCTCAGGGGCGCCGTCGAGTACCGCGGCCCACCGGGCCAGCCGCTCGCCGACGCCGGGCCCCTGTGCCCGGCGTCGCTGCCAGGCGGCGAAGTCACCGTACTGGAGCGGCAGTTCAGCCATCTCGGCGGGCGTCCCGGCGATGTTCGCCCGGTACAGTGCGGCGAGGTCGGCCAGCAGCACCCCGAGCGACCACCCGTCGCTGGCGATGTGGTGCCGGATCAGGACGAGTTCGTGTTCCGCCCGGTCGAGCCGGAACAGCGCGGCCCGCAGCACCGGGCCGGTCGTCAGGTCGAAGGGGCGGACCGCCAGCGCGGCCGCCCCGGTGCGGACCGCCGCTCCCCGGGCGGGCGCCGGCAGCCCGGTCAGGTCCACCAGCGGCAGCGCCACCCGGTCGGCGGGCAGCACCTCGACGACGGGGCTGCCGTCGACGGCCGGGTAGCGGGTGCGCAGCACGGCGTGCCTGCGCAGCACCTGCTCCAGTGCCGTGCGCAGGGCGGGCAGGACGAGTTCGCCGGTGAGCCTGAGGCGCAGCGGGAGGTGGTAGGAGCTGGCCGTCGGGTGGAAGCGGTGGGTCAGCCACATGCGCTCCTGCTCGAAGGAGAGCGGCACCCGTTCGCCGTCGGCCACCGAAATGCCGTCGCCGGCCTGCAACTCCCTCAGGATTTCGGCCCGGTGCGTGGCGATCTCCGCCTGCACCTCGGCCGTGAGTACCCCGCGTCGTGCCACGCACCGCAGCCGTTCCCCGTCGACGGTGACGGTGATCCCGCGCCGGCGCAGCTCCGCGAGGAGGGCCCCGGCGCTCACAGCAGCACCTCGTCCCCGGTGGCCCGCTCGATCGAGGCGGCCTGGCCCGCGATGGTCGGCGCGTCGAAGAACTCCGCCATCGACAGCTCGACGCCGTGCCGCTCGCGGATCAGGGACAGCAGCCGGAGCGCGATCAACGAGTCGCCACCGAGCTCGAAGAGGCTGTCGTGCACGCCAATGGGATCGCCGCCCAGCAGGCTCGCCCAGTATGCGGCGAGGCTGTGTTCCAGCGGGGTGCCCGGCGCCTGGTACGCGGTGGACAGGTCGGCCCGGTCGCGCCGGAACGGGGCGATCCGCAGGTCGGCGAGTGCCGCGCGGTGATCCTCCGTGCTGAAGGCCGCGTGCCTGGCTAGCAGCGCATCGAGGTCCTGGGGGCAGACAACTACCTGCGGGGTACCGCCGGTTGACAGGATGCGGTGGAACAGCTCGACGCCCTCCGCCCGACTGATCCCGTCGAGCAGGTCGCCGGCCGACGCGGTGCGCTCCGCGGAGCGGCCGTAGCGCGCGACCAGCTCTTCCTGCGCCGAGGCGCGCATGCCCACGTCGGTCCAGTCGGTCCAGGCGATCGACACGGTGGTTCCGCCGCGTCGGTGGGCACGGTGGGCGGCGTAGGCGTTGAGGAACTCGTTCGCGGCCACGTATCCCACTTCGCCGAACTTCAACTTGTGCAGCACGGTTCCGATGGACGAGCACAGCACGAAGAAGTCCAGTTCCCGGTGGCGCAGGACGCTGTCGAGCACGATCGGGCCCAGCGTCTTCGAGGCCATCGCCTCGTCGGTGGCCCGCTGGTCGCGCCGCTGGATCATGCCCGCGGTGTCGGGGCAGCCCGCGGCGTGGACGACTCCGGTGATCGGCCCGAACAGCTCCTCGGCCTCGGTGACGACCGCCCGCATCCGGGTCTCGTCGGTCACGTCGGCCCGCCGGACCAGGACTGCGGTGCCCTTGGCGGTCAGGGCGTTCAGCCGGTGGATCAACCGCGTGGTCTCGTTCCCCGCCGGGTGGGCCGCCAGATACCCACTCCAGTCCTCGGCGGCGGGGAACGGCGTGCGCCGGGTGAGCACCAGCGCGGTGGCGCTGTCGGCGAGGGATTCCGCCAGGCTGAGCCCGATGCCGCCGAGGCCGCCACAGACCAGGTGGACCCCGGCGGTCGCGGCGGCGCGCGACGGGCCGGCCGGGTCCAACCGCATGGGGGTGTGACTCCGTTCGAAGCGCTGTCGCCCGCGGTAGGCGATCTCGGTGGCCGGGTCCGGGGCCAGCAGTTCGGCCACGATCCGGTCCGCCAGCCGGTCCGGGTCGTCATCGGCCGGCCCGACGTCCAGTGCCGTGCAGGACATCGTGGGCAGTTCCCGGGGTATGACCTTGACCGCCGCGGTGACGGTGGCGTGTTCGGGATGGTCGAGGTCGTCGCCGAGCACGGACTGGGCGCCACGGGTGACAGCCACCAGGCGGACCGGTTGACCGTCCGGGTGTGCTCCGAAGGCCCGTGCCAGATGCAGCAGGCTGTGCAGTCCGGCCTGTTGTCCCCGTCGCACCACGGCCCCGTCCGGCGGTCCGTCTCCGTTCGCCGCCGTGACCGGCCACAGGTGCACGACCAGGCGCGGGGCCCGCCCCTGTGCGGCGAGTTCCGCCAACACCTCGTGCAGGTCGGGCATTTGGTCCGGTCGCTGGTGGTCGGACGGCACGGGGACCGGGCGCACGCCGAGCGCAGTCAGCCGACCGGCGACCGCCGTGCCGAGCGGGCCGTCGGCGAACAGCAGACACGTCGCGCCGTCCTGTCGGGCCGGCGCGCGCACCGCGACGGTGTGCCGCCAGCCGGGCAGATAGGCCCAGTTGTGGAGCCGCGGTAGGGGCGGCGGTCGGTCGGCGACCGTGGCGGCGGCCGGCCGCACCCCGCCGGCGTCCCCCGGCGCGTCGGACCAATAGCGCTTGCGCTGGAACGGGTACCCCGGGACCGGGGTGCGTCGCGGCCGTTGCGGCCGGTGGAAGGCTGCCCAGTCGACGGGGCACCCCGAGGTCCACAGCGTTCCCACCGCGCGCACCAGGTGTGCGGTTTCCCGTTCCGCCGCCGGGTCGCCGGCGTCCGCCGGCAGACAGCTCGCGGTCGACGCCGAGCCGGGAGCCAGCCTGCGGGCCGCCAACCGGGCCAGCCCGGCGTCAGGGCCGAGCTCCAGCAGCACGGCCGGTGCCGACTCCGCGAGGTGCCCGGCGCAGGCGTCGAAGAGCACCGGCCTTCGCATGTGCGCCAGCCAGTATTCCGGGCAGGTCACCTCGGCGGGATCGGCCCAGTCGCCGGTGACGTTGGAGAGGAACGGCAGCAGTGGAGCGGCGAATTCCACCTCGACCAGGGCAGTGCGGAAGCGGGCGACGACGGGGTCGACAGCCCTGGAGTGGAAGGCGTGCCGGACTGTCAGCATCCGGGTCCACACTCCTTCTCCGTCCAACCCCGCGGCCAGTGCCGTCACCACGTCGGGGGCGCCGGTGACCACGCACCGGTCCGGGGAGTTGACCGCCGCCAGGGTGAGGCCGTCGTCGAGCAGCGGACGCAGCGCGTCGGCGCTCAGCGCGACGGCCAGCATCCGGCCTTCCGGAAGCGTGGCCTGTGCGCGGGCGCGGACGGCGACCAGCCGCAGCGCAGTGGGCAGCGGGAACACACCGGCCACGGTGGCGGCGACGTATTCGCCGAGGCTGTGCCCCAGCATCGCGGCCGGTTCGACGCCCCAGTCGATCAGCGTGCGGGCCAGGGAGTGGGACACGGCGAACTCGGCCACCTGGAACGCGGGCTCGGCCCCTTGGGGGCCCACCTGTGCGGCGCGGAGCATCGCGAACAGGTCCACGCCCTGTTCGGCGAGGAGTCGCGCGCAGTCGTCGAGGTGTCGTCGGAAGTCCGGCTCCCCCGCGTGCAGTCCCAGCGCCATGGCCGGGTAGCCGTAACCGTGGCCGGGGAAGAGGAAGGCGACCCGCCCGGTGCCTTGGACCGCTCGCGCCGGTGACGGTCCGCACAGGGCCGTGGCCGCGTCCGCGGCCGTGGTGGCCGCGACGGCCCGCCGATGGCGGTGCGCCCGTCGGCCCCCCAGCGTCGCGGCCACGTCACCGAGGTCGGCGTCCGGCCGGGCGCGCAGGTGCGCGGCCAGTTCGTCGCCGGCCTGGGCCAGTGCCGTCGTGGAACGCGCGGAGAGCACGAGCAGTTGGCACGCCCTGCGTTCGCGGTCGGGCGCGGTCGTGGCGGGCGGCTGGGCCAGCACGATGTGGGCGTTGGTACCGCCGATGCCGAAGGAGCTGACGCCGGCGCGGCGCGGGGAGTCCGCGGCCGGCCAGGGCGTGGTCGAGGCGTTGACGTAGAACGGGGAGGTGGCGAAGTCGATGGCCGGGTGAGGTTGTTGGTAGTGCAGGTTCGCCGGGATCACGCCGTCGCGCACCGCGCCGACGGCCTTGATCAGTCCGGCGATGCCGGCGGCCGCGTCGAGGTGGCCGATGTTGGTCTTCACCGAGCCGAGGGCGCAGAAGCCGACCCGGTCGGTGGTGGTGCGGAACGCGGCGGTCAGTGCCGCCACTTCGACGGGGTCGCCGAGGTTGGTGCCGGTGCCGTGCGCCTCGACGTACCCGACGCTGCCGGCGTCGATCCCGGCCACCGCCTGCGCCTCGATGATCACGTCCCGTTGGCCCTCGACGCCCGGGGCGGTGTAACCCGCCTTGCGGCGGCCGTCGTTGTTCACTGCCGATCCGAGCAGTACCGCGTGCACCGGGTCGCCGTCCCTGCGGGCCTCCGACAGCCGCTTGAGCAGGACCAGCCCGACGCCGCTGCCGCCGACCGTGCCGGAGGCCGCGGCGTCGAAGGCCGCGCACCGCCCGTCCGGCGAGTAGATGGCGTCCTCGGCGTACACATAGCCCTGCGCCTGCGGGACCTGGAGCGAGACGCCGCCGGCCACCGCCATGTCGCACTCGAAGGACTGCAGACTGCGAAGGGCCAGGTGGACCGCGACCAGTGAGGAGGAGCAGGCCGAGCCGACGCACATACTGGGGCCGGTGAGGCCGAGTTTGTAGGAGACCGTGGTCGCCGCGAAGTCCTTGTCGTTGTGGATCAGCAGCGGGAAGCCGCCGTGCGTGCGGAGCAGTTCGGTGTTGGGGAGGAGGTTGCGCACCAGGTAGGAGCTGAGGCCGCAGGAGAGGAACACGCCGACCGGGAAGGGCAGCGCCGCCGGGTCGTAGCCGGCGGTGTCGAACGCCGTCCACGCCGCCTCCAGGCTCAGCCGGTGCTGCGGATCCATCACCTCGGCCTCGCGCGCGGAGTATCCGAAGAACTCCGCGTCGAACTGCGCCAGGTCCCCCAAGGTGCCCTCCGCACCGACGAAGCGGGGCCGGTGTTCCGTTCCCGGGTCGGGGAACCGACTGATGCTCTCGGTCTCCGCGCGGAGGTTGGCCCAGAACGCGTCGACGTTCTGCGCTCCGGGGAAGCGGCAGCTCAGCGAGATCACCGCGATCGGCTCGCAGCCGTCGTGCTCGGTCATCGCCCACCCTCCTGCTCGGCCGCCCGGCGCGGCGCCCCGCCGGCCCGCCGGCGCCTGCGACCGCGGACCAGCGCCGGGGAATCCGCCGGCGTCGCGCCGACCCCGGCCCGGCCGAGGTGAGCGGCGAGGCCGGCGATGTCGGGGAACCGGAACAGGTCGACCAGCCGTAGCCCCGGATGGACGGTGCGGACGAGGGCGTTGTGCAGCCGGAGCAGAGCGAGAGAGTTCCCGCCGACGTCGAAGAAGGCGTCGTGCACACCGACCCGCTCGATCCCCAACACCCGCTGCCACTCCCGGGCGATGGCCCGTTCCAACTCGGTCCCGGGGGCCGCGCTGCGCGGGTGCTGCCGGCGGACCGCTCCGGCACGGGCGGTCAGCGCCGCCCGGTCGATCTTGCCGTTGCCGTTGTGCGGCAGGTCGGCCAGGACCACCAGATCCGCGGGGATCATCACGGCGGGTAGGAGGGTGCGCAGCGCGGCCAGGGCCTGCTCCGGGGGGATCTCCCGGCCTGGTGCCGGACTGGCGAACGCCACCAGCCGCCGGTGTTCGGCCACGCCGTCGAGGACGACGGCAATCTCGCGGACCGGTGCCACCGCGCGCAGCGCGTGCTCGACCTCCCCGAGTTCGATCCGCACCCCGCGCAGCTTGACCTGGGTGTCCCGGCGACCCACGAACTGCAGTTCACCATCGGCTCGGCGGCGCACCAGGTCCCCGGTGCGGTAGACCCGGCTGCCAGGCCGGCCGTACGGGTCGGGGACGAACGCCGCCGCCGTGCCGGCCGGGAGGCCCCCATAGCCCCGGGCCAACGCCGGCCCACCGATGAGCAGTTCCCCGACCATGCCGTCGGGGACCGGCCGGCCGCGGTGATCAGCCGCCCAGGCCCGCGCGGTCCCGATCGGCGTCCCGATGGTGGGCGGGCCGTCGCCGGCACCGACCACGGCGGCCGTCGCGTAGGTGGTCGCCTCGCTGGGCCCGTAGAGGTTGCGCACCACGGTGCGGACCCGGCGGCGGTGCAGCCGGACCGCCAGCTCCCTGGACAGTGGTTCGCCGGCGAGGTTCACCGAGGTGACCGCGTCGGGAATCGCGTCGGCGTCCAGGAGGGCGGCCACCGCGGACGGAACGGAGTTGAGCAGGCTCGCCCCGGCCGCGGCGGGGGTTTCCGGCACCCGCAGGGCGTCCTCGGTCAGCACCACGGTGCCCGCGTGGACCAGCGGTGCGAAGAGCTCGAAGAAGGCGAGGTCGAAGCCGACCGACGTGGTGGCCAGGACCCGGTGCAGCTCGCCGGGGTCGAATGCCTGGCCCGCCCAGCGCAGGAACGCCGCGGCGCTACGGTGCTCGATGGCCACCCCCTTGGGCCGGCCGGTGGATCCCGACGTGTAGAGCACGTAGGCCAGCGCCGTCGGCGGCACCGTCACCCGGCGCGGCGGGGGCGACCGGTCGGGGCGCGGCGCGCACACCCCTACGGTGGGCGGCAGTTGGACGCGCCCGGCGCCACGGCGTGCCAGCAGCTCGTCGTCGCCGACCAGGAGCCGGGCACCGGTCTCGGCCAGCATCGGCAGCACTCTTTCGGCGGGCTGTTCGGTGCCGATCGGCACGTACGCCGCTCCGGTTTTGAGCACTCCCAACAGGGCCACGAGCAGTTCCGGCGTCCTCGACAGCCAGACCCCGACCACGTCACCGGGGCCGCACCCCCGGGCGAGCAGGTGCGCGGCGAACTGGTCGGACCACTGGTCCAGTTCGCGGTGGCTCACCTGGCGGGAGCCGTGCACCACGGCCACCGCATCCGGGTGGCGTGCCGCGGTGGCGGCCACCAGCCGGTGCACCAGTTCGCCCGCGCCGGGATCCACGGCCGCCGGGGCGCGCACACCGCGCCACTGCCGGGTGGTCAGCAGCGACCAGCGGGAGACCGGCCGTTCCGGTTCGGCCGAAGCGGCGGCGAGCAGGGTCCGGAACTGCCGGCACCAGTCGGCCAGTTCCACGGCGGTGCACCGGCCGCCGTCCGCCTCGAAGACCAGCTCAAGGCCGTCGGGGGTGTCCGCCGCGGTGACGGACAGCTCGTACTTGGCCGCCGCCGCGGGCACCTCGACGAGCCGCGCCCCGATCCCCGGCAGGCCGGGAGGCCGTGGCGGCTGCTGGTACGCGAACAGCACCTGAAACAGCGGGGAGGTCCCCAGTTCCCTGGGCGGTGCGAGCGCGTCGACGATCCGCTCGAAGGGCAGCAGATGGTGTTCGAGCGCGTCGAGGAACGTGTTCCTGGTCCTGCGCAGGACCTCGGCGAAGCTCGGCTCACCGTGCAGCCGTAGGCGCAGCGGCAGGGTGTTGATCAGCAGGCCGACGGTGCGGGCGGTCTGCTCGTCGTCGCGCAGCGCGACCGGCGAGCCGATGACCACGTCGTCCTGCCCGCAGTGCCGGCTGACCAGGCATCCCAGTACGGCCAGCAGCGCCATGTACGTGGTGGTTCCGGTATGCCGGCACAGCCTTGTCAGAGCGGTGAGTTCGGCGCGGTCGAGCCGTTCCACCCGGCGCAGCGGGCGGGTCGGCCGCCCGCTCCGGCCACCGTTGAACGGGGTGCTGCGCGGTGGCGCCGCGCCGAGCTCCTCCCGCCAGAACGCGACCGAGTCGGCCGCCTTCTCCGCCAACGCGCCCTGCAGGTGAACGAGTTGTGGATAGCTTGCGGTCCGGGCGAGCGCGGGCGGTGCGCTGCCGGTGGCTCCGCAGCGGTACAGCGCCTCGATCTCCTCGCGCACCACGGCGAGCGACCCGCCGTCGAACACCAGGTGATGGACCGACAGCACGAGCAGGTGTCGCCGCGCTCCCAGTCGCAGCAGCAGCCAGCTCACCGGTGGCCCCGCGGCCAACTCGAACGGCCGGGCCGCGAGCGCAGCGAGCAGCCGGTGCGCCTCCTTCGTCGCAGCCCGCTCCCCGACGCCGGACAGGTCGACCAGCCGGAGGCGCGGTGGCGCCGCGGTGAGGTACTGGGCGGGCTCCGAGCCGTCGTTGGTGAACGCGGCGCGCAGCATCTCGTGTCTGCTGCCGAGCCGGTGGACGACCGAGCGCAGTGCGAGCGGGCTCAGCGGTCCGGTCAGCTCGATGGCGGTGCAGATGTTGTACGCCGGGTTGTCCGGCTCCAACTGCTGCAACAGCCAGAGCCGTTGCTGGGCAGCGGTGAGCGGCAGCCGACCGTCGCCGTCGCCGCCCCGCACCCCGTCGTCGGCCGTCTTCAGCACGCTCATGCCTCGTCACCCTCGGGAGCCGCGGCGAACACCCCGCCGTCGGAGGTCACTTCCGCCCCCGACGCCCTGGCTTCGTCCACCACGGTCGCGAACTCGGCAATGGTGGGCGCGTCGAACAGCCTGCGCACCGACAGCCGGGTTCGGAACAGCTTGTTCGTCGCCGCGATCGCCTGCATCGCGCGCAACGACTCGCCACCGACGTCGAAGAAGTGGTGGTGCACCCCGACCCGGCCGACCTTGAGCACCGTGGACCAGATGTCGGCGAGCAGGCGTTCGGTCTCGGTACCCGGTGCCACATACGGCAGTTCGGCCACCGGATCCGGATCGGGGAGCCGCGTCCGGTCGACCTTGCCGGTGCGCGTCAGCGGCACCGCGTCCAGCACGGTGAAGGCGCTGGGCACCAGGTACCTCGGCAACCGGTCCCGGACGTACTTCTGTAGTTCCGCCCGGTCCGGCCGCGCCCCCGGTTCCGGCAGCACATAGGCGACGAGTTGCTGCTCACCGGCCTCCGCGCCACGGGCCATCACGATGGACCGCTGCAACGAGGGGTGGGCGTCCAGCACGGCCTCGACCTCCATCGGCTCCACCCTGAAGCCGCGGATCTTGACCTGGTGGTCGTTGCGGCCGAGGAACTCCAGGTCCCCCGTGGGCAGGAACCGGCCGAGGTCGCCGGTGGCGTAGCGGCGGGCGCCTGGGGCCGCGCCGCTGGGGTCCGGCCCGAACACCGCCGCGGTGGCGGCCGGTTGCCCCAGATATCCGCGGGCCACGGTGGCCCCGCCGATGTGCAGTTCCCCGGCCACCGCGACCGGTGTCGGTCGACCGTGCTGGTCCAGTGCCTGTACCCGAGTGTTGGCCACCGGGCGGCCGATCGGCAGTTGGGGCTGCTCCACCGGCCCCGGGCCTGTCCACACGGTGCTCCACACCGTCGCCTCGGTGGGGCCGTACTCGTTGGCAAGCCGGGCGTCGGGAGCCTTCGCGCGAAGCTCCTCGTACAGCGCCGAGGGGGCCGCCTCCCCCGCCGTGATCACCCGGACCAGGGATGCCAGTTCGCGCGGGCCGGACTGTTCCAGCAGCGGGCCCAACAGGGAGGGAATGGACAGGGTGTGTGTCGGACGCCGACGGCAGATCGCGGCGGCCGTGCTCATCGGGTCGAGCTGGGTGCCCTCCCCCGGCAGCACCAGGGTGCCGCCGGTCGACAGCGTCCAGAAGATGCCCGCCACCGAGCTGTCGAACGCGAAGGAGGACAGCAGCAGGAACCGGTCGACCGGCTCCGCGTATGCGGCATACCGGGCGCTGACCGAGGCCACCGCGTTGCGGTGCTCGACGACGACCCCCTTGGGCCGGCCGGTCGAGCCCGAGGTGTAGATGACGTACGCCGCGTCAGCAGGGCCGGTACCGACGTCCGGGGTGTGCGCTGGTTCCCGGTCGACCGCCCGGAAGCCGCGGTCCACCACGAACGTTTCGGCCGCCGGCGGAACCCGGCCGGCCAGATGCTCCTGGACGAGCACCACACGCGCGGAACTGTCCGCCACCAGGAGCGCGGTGCGCTCGTCCGGTTGTGCCGGGTCCAGCGGGAGGTAGGCGGCGCCCGCCTTGAGCACGCCGAGCAGGAAAACGATCTGGTCGGTGGAGCGCTCGGCGAGCACACCGACGATGTCCTCGCGCCCAACTCCCCTGCCTCGCAGCGCGTGTGCGATCCGGTTGGCGCGCTCGTTGAGGAGTCGGTAGCTGACGGCCGTCCCGTCGAACTCCACCGCGATCCGGTCCGGGGTCGCGGCCGTGCGCTCCTCCACCAGCGTGTGCAGAGCGCGATCCGGCACGGGGGTGCGGGCACCCTCGGTGAATCCGTCGAGCAGTTCGCGGTCCCGGGCCGGGAGTTGGTCGACGGTGCCGTAGTCCGTGGTCGGGTCGGCCGCGATCGCCGTCAGCACCCGCACGTAGCAGTCCCGGATGCTCTCCATGACCTCGGCGGAGAACTGCAGGCTGTCGTACTCGATCCGCACCTCAAGGCGGTCGGTGGTCCGGTTGAGCCGGAAGATGCCGCAGAACGGGAAGGTCGACTCGCCGTAGAGCTCATTGGCCACGTGCTCGACGCCGGCCTCGATCCACCGGTCCAGCACGTCGAACACGTGGTAGTTGGTGAAGAAGAACAGCGTCTCGGCCAGCGGCTCGTTGCCCTGGTGCCGCTTGAGTTCGGCCATCGGCAGCCGTCGGTAGGGCATCGACTGCCGCTCGGAGCGCAGAGTGGCCTCGATCAGCTCCAGCCAGCTGCCACCGGCCATCTTGACCCGCAGTGCCAGGCTGTTCACGAACAGCCCGATGGCGGTGCTGCCGTCGACGACCTCGGGGCGGCCGTTGGTCACGGTGTAGGTCAGCGTGTCGACGTTGCCGCCGTAGGCCGACATGACGGCGAGATGGGCGGCGAGCAGCACGCTCTTGAGCGGCACCGCGTGCGCCGTGGCCACCTGCTTGAGCCGCTCGGACAGTTCGTGGGGCACCGGGACGACGATCCGGACGATCTCCCGGGCGCCCTTGTCGGCCCGCGGGCCGGCGGCGGCCCCGGTCCTCGGCAGCCGCATCAGCGTCGCGTCGGCGAGGTAGCCGTCCCAGAAGTCGTAGTTCTCCTTGCGCCCGAGCGCTTCCAGTTCGAGGGCGACGGCGTCGCTCATGCCCGTCTTCGGCGACCGGATCGCGAGCGGCTCGTCGAACATGAGCGAGAAGTAGTGGCTGAAGAGTTCGGTGATCATCAGGGCCTCGCTCCAGCCGTCGACGATCTCGTGGTGGAAGCCGTAGGTGAACTGGAACTCCTCGTCGCTGCGGCGGTGCACCATGAACCGGATCAGCGGGTAGTCGTGCAGTTCGAAGCCGCGCAGCTTCTCCCGCTCGATCCACGCACCGACCCTGTCGTCCTGTTCCGGCTCGGACAGCCCGCGCAGATCCTCGGAGTACAGGGGCGTCTCGAAGCTGCCGTGCACGATCTGCAACGGCCTGCTGTAGGTCGTCATGTCGAACGACGTCCGCAACATCGGGTGGCGTTCGACGAGTTGCCGGACGACGGTGCGCAGCACGTCGAGATCGAACGGTGCGCGCAGTCGCACCGACGCGATCGCGTGGTAGACGGCCGACTTCGCGGCGAAGTCGCGGTGGAAGATCATCCCTTCCTGGAGCAGGCTCAGCGGGAAGGCGTCCCGCGCCTCGTCGGGGAGCCGGGCGCGGTCCTCGGCGTCGATCAGGGCGAACGGGGCGGTGGTCGGCGCGTCGGGTTCCGGGTGCCGTTGGTCCACGGCGGCCGCGCAGTCCGCGATGATCGGGTTCTGGTGCAGTTCGGCGACCGTGAGGTCCAGCCCCCGGGACTGCGCCCGGCTCACGACCATCACGCTGCGGATCGAATCGCCGCCCAGCACGAAGTAGTTGTCGGCCACCCCGACCCGGTCCACCCCGAGGACCGTGGCGACCGCGCCGGCCAGGATCTCCTCGGTATCGGTGCGCGGGACGACGTAGGCGGCACGTTCCGCTGCCGACCGGCTCACGGCCGCGGGGGCCGGTAGTGCGGCCCGGTCGAGCTTGCCGTTGGCCGTCATGGGCAGCGCGTCGAGCACCATGACGGTCGTGGGCACCAGCAGTTCCGGCAACCGGGTGCGGCAGTGTTCGACCAGGAGGCGGGGGCTCAGGACCGGACCGTCGGTGTCCTTGCCGGGCACCACATAGGCCACCAGCCGCAGTTCCCCCGTCAGTGGTGAGGAGCCGCCCGGGTCCTCGTCCCGTCGGGCGACGACCACCGCGTGCTCGACCCCGGGGTGGGCGCGCAGCGCGCTCTCGATCTCGGCGGGCTCCACCCGGACGCCGCGGATCTTGACCTGCTCGTCGGTACGGCCGAGGAACTCCAGGATGCCGTCGCTGCGGCGGCGGGCCAGATCGCCGGTCCGGTACAACCGGGAACCGTCGGTCGCGAACGGGTCGGGGACGAAGCGCTGTTCGGTGAGGTGTGGCGCACCGAGATAGCCGTCGGCGACGCCCGCGCCACCGATGCAGAGCTCACCGACCGCTCCGTCGGGAACCGGACGACACCGCCCGTCCACCACATGCACCCGGGTACCGGCGATCGGCGTCCCGATCGGCACCGCCCCGTGCCACGGCCCGCCCGCGTCGAGCCGGTGGGCGGTGCTGCCGACCACGGTTTCGGTCGGACCGTATTCGTTGACCACCGTGGCACCGGCGGCGTGGAACAGCGCGGCGCTCTCGGCGCGCAGCGCCTCGCCGCCCACCACCACCGTACGCACGCTGCCGGTGATCTCCTCGGGAGTGACCAACTGGCCGACGATGTCCAGATGTGTCGGGGTCAGCTTGACCAGACAGAGGTCCCGCCTCTCGCGCAGTACCGACACCAGCCCGGTCACCCCGGCCGATTCGGGCAGCAGGATGACCCGTTGGCCGGTCAGCAGCGGGCCGAGCAGGCCGGTCAGCGTCAGATCGAAGCTGATCGAGGTGTGCACCAGCGCGCCGTCGCCCCGGTCCATGGCGTAGGCGGTGGCCGCCCAGGAGAGGTAGTTGGTCAGCCCCCGGTGCGGGACGACGACTCCGTTGGGTTGTCCGGTGGTGCCGGAGGTGTAGAGCACGTAGGCGGTGTCCTCCGCGGTCACCGGCGCGTCGACCGGGGTGCGCGGTTGGGCGGCCAGCTCGGCGGGGGGTCCGTCCATCGCTAGCGCCGGCAGCCCCGTGCCGCCGAGCCGGTCCAACACCTCACCGGTGGCCAGCAGCATCTTCGGGGCCGCATGCGCCAGCACGAAATCCATCCGGGCCCGCGGGTAGCCGACGTCGACGGGGACGAACGCGGCACCGGCCTTGAGCACGCCGAGCAGCGCGACCATCAACTCCGGCGACCGTCCGATCGAGACCACCACCCTGTCCCCGCGCGTCACGCCGGAGGCGATCAGGTGACGGGCCAACTGGTCGGCCCGCGCGTCCAGTTCGGCGTAGCCGAGTTCGGCACCCGCGCAGGCGACGGCGACCCTCTCCGGATACCGGGCGGCCTGCCGCGCGAACAGTTCGTGCACGGCTGCCGCCGGAACCTCGGTGACGGGGCCGACGCCGGAGGCGAGTACCCGGTCCCGGTCCTCGGCGGAGAGCAGCTCGATCTCCCCGATCCGTACCGTCGCGTCATCGAGCACTGCGCGCAGCGCGGCCGTGAAGCCGTCGGCGAGGGCTCTGGCCGTGGCGGAATCGACCAGGGCGATGTCGTAGCGGACCTCGACGGCGAGGGCGTCGCCGGTCCGCACGCAGCTCAGCGCGATATCGGTGGAGTCCGCCCGCCGCTCCTCGGTGATCGTGCAGCGGACGCCGTCCGCGAGCATCGGCTCGGCGGCGACGCGGAAGTCGAAACGGGCGTGGACGCTGCGTCCGGCCGCCCGGTGGCCGACCAGCGCGGCCGGGTCGAGGTGATCGATCCGTTGCTCGGCATCGCGACGCCCGTGGGCGGTATCGCGTGCGACGGAGAGGAACTCCTCCTCGGCCGTGAACGCGCCGCGCAGCGGCAGTTCGCGCTCCAACGCACCGACCGTGTGGTCGAGCGCCGGGTGACTGCGACCGGACGAGGCCAACAGGGCCAGGCAGTCGCGCTCGCCCGCCACGCGCCATACGACCACCCGGAACACCGCGTCCAACACGGCGCCGGCGTCGAGCCCGTGGGTCGTAGCGAAGGCGTCGAGCGCGCCGGCGGCCGGGACCGGCGCCGGACAGTAGACCAGCCGGTCGGGCTGGTGCCCGCCGGCCGGGGCCGCGTTGCCCAGTACGGCACATCCGTGGGCCTGGGCCAACCGGTCGGCCCAGGCGGCGCGCTCGGCAGCCCCTTCGGCGGCCGTGAGCAGTTCGTTGTGCCAGGCCGCGAAGTCGGCGTACTGCACGAGGTCCGCTACGGGTGGCCGCACCTCGTCGCCCGCGTACGTGACGGCCAGTTCCTCGGCGACCAGGCGCAACGAGCTGAGGTCGGCGATCAGCACGTGCGCGGTCAGGAGGAGTACCGCCCGGTGGGCTCCCAGGTCTGCGAGCAGCGCCCGGAACCCCCGGCCGTTCCTGGGGTCGACCACCGCCCGCTCCACGTCGGCGAGTTCGTCCAGCGCCGAGGAGGCCGCCGCCTCCGAGTCCGAGGCCACCCCAGCGGTGCGCAAGTCGACCTCGACGGGGTCGCCGATGACCTGACTGGGCTCCGCCCTGCCGTCGCCGGCGGCGAGACTCGTGCGCAGCGACTCATGCCGACGCACCACAGCGGACAGCGCTGCGCGCAGCCTGTCCCGATCCAGCACACCGTCCAGCGCCACCCGGAGCTGCACCGCGCGGTGCGGGCCGACGAGCGGCGATTGTGACCAGAGTTGGCGCTGCTGCGGAGAAACCGCAAACCCTGGTGTGTGCGTCACTGACATCAGCCACCTCCGCTACATGTGCGTGCGCTGCAAGCCCGAATACCGCCATGCGACGACGGTGGTCTTCCGTGCCGGATCCGCGAGGATCGCCGGCCAGGTGAACAGGCAGTCATGTGCCCTGCCCTGTGCGAACAGCCCCTGCTGGTCGGCGAAATGCGGCGAGTCCGGGTCGATGGACTCCGAGAAGGTGAGCAGTCCCTTGGCCACCGGGCCGTGCTCGGTGAACTGGACGGCCAGCAGCATGCTGGTGCCCGAGTTGACTCGGAAGCCGTCCTGCGGCGGGACCGGTTGGACGGTGGTGCCCGGCTCCGGGGTGTACTCCACGACATCGAGCGCGCCGAGTGCGTCGACGGTTCCCGGCATGGGCAGCCGCTTCCCACCCTTGAGCTGTTGCTGGACGGCGCCGAGCGGGACGTCGAGGGGAAGTCCGGAGGACTCCAACGTGTGCTGCGCGCCGAGAATCGCCGGTCCCAGCACTGCGGGGTCCGGCTTCGGGGTACCGGGGGTGTGTACCGGATCGCGCGGGTCGAACGGCGTGCCGAACAGCGGGCCCGCCGACGTCAGGGCGTCGGGAGCGACGGCCAGCACGTGCGCCATGGTCTCGCGCCACAGCACGGCCCCTCGGCTGCCGACGGAGAACCGGCCGTCCCAGTCGTCGAGTACGTGGCAGGCCTTCGCCGCCTCGACGTGCGCACGGCACAGCTCGCGCACCGGGCCGAGCAGCAGCCGGGAACTCAGCGCCTCGTTGGACAACACCGCGGACATCAACTCCCGGACGCCGAGGCGACGCTCGCGCCCCTGCCCGGAGTCGGCGAGAAGCAGGGCGTTGAACCGCGCCCTGGCGTCCAGCGCCGACCGTTGCTCCCCCAGCACGGCGGGAAAACCTTCGAGCGGCTGTCGCGGATTGGCGATCCACGGGCTGTTGTTCGCGTTGAACACATAGTCCCGGCGGGTGAGTTGCGGCCACCGGCTCGGCGGCAGCAGCCCCGGCGCGGCCGCTTGGGGGCTCATCAGCCAGTCCTGCCGGGGATCGCTGCCGTTCAGGAGGCCGATCGGGCTCGCCAGCCACGCCTGGGTCGCCGCTCGACCGAGGTAGGGAGTGCTCGCCGCGTCCCCGTACCAGGCGTTCCCCGTCCGGTCGGCGGCCAGGGTGTTCAGCCACGGCGTGCCATACCTCGCGTTCGCGGCGGCGACCTCCGCGACGCTGCGGGACCGTGCCATGTCGAGCCAGAAGTCGAGCTGACGGGTATTGCCGGCGTTCGCATCGCGGAAGGCGATGGCGCTGGTGGTGCTCCACCCGTAGCGCCGGTCCAGCGCCGAGAGATCGACGATCGGCCCGTAGTCGGTCGACCACAACGTCCTGGTGACCGTGCCGAGTCGGCCGCCAGCCAGCCTGACCTCGACCGACTCGGTGGCCGGCCGCAGCCGTTGGACGCGGTCACCTCTGCGGTAGCGCGTCGGGTCTCCCGCGACCAACTGGAGCTTGGCGAAGGTGTAACGGGCCCCCTGTGCGACCGTGTGAGTCCAGGCGACCTTCTCGTTGAAACCGATCTGGACTCCCGGCAGACCGCCGACTCCGGCACCGTAGACGTTCAACTCGCCGGGGACGGTGAGTTGGCACTCCCATAGCTGGAGCTCTCCCTGCCAGGGAAAATGCGGGTTGGCCAGCAGCGCCCCCCGGCCGGTGGTCGAGCGCTCGCCGCCGATCGCCCAGCCGTTGCTGCCCGGTACCGCACGACGGGCTCCCGGCAGCGACTGCCGGACCGAGTCGGCGACGGCAGACGGTGGTACCCGTAAGTTCCGCGGGTGCCGGGGATCGGCGGGGCGGGCGGCCGGCGGCTGTGCCACGGCGATGGCGGGCAGCACGGCCCGGCCACTGGAAACGATCGCGAGATCCTGCTCGTAGGCGAGGAGGTCCACGGCGGTGAGCGGCCCCACCCACGGCTGTCCCGCGCACCAGCCGTGCACTCCTCGCGGCCCGACCGTGGCCAAGTACCGGTTGTACCCGGCGGCGTAGCCCTCGATCATCGACCGGGCGCGGCCCGACAACGTCGGAAGGGACCGTCTCGCCCGGTCCACCAGGCGCAGGGCCCGATACCCCAGGTCCGAAGCCAGGTAGCGGTCCCCCGGTCCGGGGCCGAGCCACCGGGCGCGCTCGCCACGGACCTTGACCACCTGGTCCGCGAGGTCGCACAGCCGGTCCTGGGCGTAGGCCCAGCCCTGGCCGAACGCCACACTGCCCAGATCCGCTGCCCGAATATGAGGAATTCCATAGCTCGTTCGATAAATCTCGGCGCGGTAACCACCCCCGCTGGCCGCAAGATATCGGCCACCGGCGCGCGCCGGTGTCGCGCTCCCCAGCGCCGGTCCCGGTGTCACCACCGGCAACAGGCACGCGACGACGAACACCACGGCCGGTAAAGCCAGCGAGGCTCGGCGCCGGTGCTCACGGGCGTCAGGGATCGTGGACAGAACTCCTCGCCTCCAACAGGCACGGCCTTTCCGGAATCGCGAAAGACTTTCAGTCCGCAGCGGAACCCTCCCCACCCCAACCCGGACTGCTAGAAACTTCTACACACCGCCGCCCGCAGAAACAAGAGGACGGGAAGACCGGCTTTCGGACTCCATCCGGTCCGTGCAGGCGACAGCTTCGCCGAACAAATGAACGGCGCTCACGGCCGGAACTCCCCTCGCCACTCGCGGTTTTGAGGCTCCAGGGGAAGCAGCGCCGGATGGGAAGAGAGTAAACGAAGCACTACATCGAAAGATTAGGGCGGGATGCACTAGCGATGACCAACCCACGGACCACACGACCATGCGAACTGGCCGAAACCCCTGGCTTTACGGCCAATGTCGCCGACATATTCCAGCCAGCCCCATCGGCGGTCACCACAGCGCCGGTCAACCTCCCTCGGGGTCAACCGCCTTGATCACCACCCGAAAAGAATCCCAGCTCGCACGAACTTCCCTATTCTCTCTACGACTTGACGAAACAGTGCCACGGAATGCCGCCAAGGGAGACCCGTCAAGGGCGAACGGACCGACGGGCGGAATCGCGACGGAGAAATTTCCGGAGCAGTCAGGAATCCGTCCACGCCACTCCCGTAGTCTCAGGCCCCAGCTCAGCGGTCGATATTTTCTGCGGCTATAAGAGGGCCGGCGATCCGGCGAACGGAACACGATTCCAGGCGGCAAGCAGTCACGAAAAACGGCACACCGATGGCCTGGAGGCCGCGCTCCGCGATCAGGTCCTCGGCGGGCTTCTGATGGACGCCAGCACCACGACGCTGCGGCCCCGGGTGCTCTGCCCGGAGGGCAACTCTGCAACCATGCATCCGCTGTAAGGCACAGGACTTGGCGCAGGCCGTCCTGAGGTTGTGCAGAATTCAACGCACAGGCTTTTGCGTCAGGTAGGTATTTCGCCCGACGGAACCCGGCTAGGGCTGCAGGGCGGGGGTGTCCCTGATGAAGCTGCCGAACTCCCGCGGGGGACGCCCGAGCAGCTCGGCGACGTCGTTCGTGGCCCGGTCGTAGCGGTTCTCGCGGTGCAACCGCGCCATGGTGGCGATGTGCTCGAAGACGTGGGGTGGCAGGTCCTGTGTCCTGAGATCGCGTTCCAACCACTCCTCGTACGGCACGTCGACGTAGGTCACGGCGCGGCCCAGGGCAGTGGAGAACTCGGCAGCGATGGTCGCCATGTCGCGGGAGCGCGCCCCGGTCAGTTCGTAGACGTGCCGGGACGGCGGAGCCGGGTCGAGCAGCAGGCGTGCGACGGCGTCCGCCACATCGGCTGCGGCAACCGGCGAGGTACGGGCGGAGCCGAACGGGAGGCGGATCGTGCCGTCGCGCAGGATCGAGGCGACAGCGACCCGGGCGAAGAGCGGATTCTCCATGAACACCGTGGGCCTGACATGGACGACCGGCACGCCCGACCAGTCGAGGACGTGCTCGGCCAGCCAGTGCAGCCGTTGCTGCCGAGATTCGGCATCGCTGGTGAGGTCCATCTGCGAGACCGTCATCTGCGAGATGCTCACCAGCAGATCGAGACCATCGCCTTCCTGAGCGGCCGCAGCGACCGTCGTCGCGGCCTCCAGGTACGCGGGCGACACGCTCATTCCGAAGTAGGCCCGGCGGCAGCCCTCCAGGGCCTTCACCACGTCAGCGCCGCGTGTGAGGTCGCCGACCACCACGTCGACACCGGCCATGGCCCGCAGGTCCGAGGCCCGTTCGTCGTCGTGATGCACAAGAGCCCGGACCGGCACGCCCTTCGCATGCAGCCGGTCGAGGACCGTTCGTCCGACTCCGCCGACTCCACCACCGACGCCGGTGACAAGGATAGGACGGTCATGCATGGTGATCGCCTCCTGCCTTGCGGACCGGGGAGTCCGACCCGCTCGGAATGACTGCAAGCTATCGACTGTTTCGCTGCGCTCCTCCTGCGACGACTGTGTACCCCGCCCCGAACCTCCTCTCCCTCCACAGAGCGGAGGTGCCAGGAATCCCCGTCGGACACCGGTTTGCTCTCTCAAGCGGCGGCGCGTGCCCACTGTCGGAGGGCAGGCTGGAGGAGCCCGCAGCAATGGCTCAATTCGTGCGCACGCCAAATGAGCGAGCGCAGCACGTTCCCGGAATCGGCCACTCGGGAGAACGTCACCGTGGTGCTGGTTGATCACCAGGTGGGCCTGCTGCCGGCGTCCGTGACATCACCGTCGACGGGCTCAAGCACAATGTGTGGCGCCGGCCAAAGCTGCGACGGCACCAGGCCTCCCACTGGTCGTCACCACCGCGGTGGCCGAGAGCATGTGGGGACCGCCCCCGGAGCTGGTCGAGGCGCTGCCCGCCGGTCAGCAGATCATCGACCGCACGCGGTCAACGCCTGGCACGACAATCGCGTCCGCGAGGCCGTCGAGGCCACCGTCGCCGTCCTGGTCGGTCAGATCTCCGCGGCCTACCAGGCATAGCGGCCCGCTGCCCGGCCCTCGCTCCCGGCGCTTCCCCGTGCCAGGATCGAGGTGACGGTCGACACTGCCGTGCCGACCACGCCCCACAGGCGCGTGGCCACGCCCCACCCCGCCCCACACCGCAGGACAACACGAGGGAGGCCACGACATGACAGCCACCGACCCTGCAGCCGACGTCCCGCGCATCACCACATCACCGCGGCAGGTCACACGCTTCGACATCACCACCGAACACAGCTACCACGCTCTTCGGGCGCGATTCGAAGCCGCCGTCCCACCCGTCGACCACCAGGCCATCGCCGAACTCGTCGAACGAGGCGCCCCCTGGGAGGACTTCCTCGACCTGGCAGCCCGCAACGCCCCGCACCACTTCATGACCTACTTCAGGTGGCAGGCACAGCCGATCTTCTCCCTCGCCGGGGACAGCGCCGAGTGCACCGAATACCTCATGGGCAACCACACCATCGCCCAGCGCATGTTCCACCACCACCCCGGCGTCATGCTCCACGCACCGCTGCGCACCGTCATCTACGCCGATGCCAACCAGCGGGGTGTCGTCGCTTTCGACCGCCCCAGCGACATGTTCGCCTCCCTGCCCCACCCCGGCATCACCCGTGTGGCGCGCGAGTTGGATCGTCTCACCGGCCTCCTGCTGAGCCACCTCGACGTCCCCGTCCCCGACGACCTCACCTGACCTCCTCGCACCACCGCGCCGGGATCCCCACGCGGACAACGCCCCGCGAATGCCAGTCACCCGGGCCAGCCGGCATTCTGGATGACCTCCACGAAGTCACCGCACTGGAAGCCGGGAAGGTAGTGGGCCAGGACGTCCGCCTTGACGTTGCCGAAGGTGGTCTGCGGGCGGCCCATGATGCCGTCGGCGAAGGCACCGAGGATCCGGTTCTCACCCCTGCAATCCCATCCACAGCCACCCCACCCCAGGTCCGTATTGTCGTGCCCCTTACGGGATACCCCGCTCGCAACGAACTCGTCTCCATCGGACAATCGACCCCATGGTCTTCTCACCTCCCGTCCGGTTGTGGCTGCTTCCCAGCGCCGCGTTGCTCGCCGTGCTGGCTCTCTGGGGCGTCCTTCGCTACCCGCACCTGCCGAACCGCATACCTCGGCACATCGGCGTCAACGGAGTCGACGCCTGGACGGAGCGGTCGATAGGCAGCGCGTTCGTGTTGGTGTTCGTGTACGTCGGTGTCACGGTGCTGCTGACCGCCTGCGCCGAACTGACACTCCGGGTGACTCCGCAGGACGAACTCCCCAAGGACACGGCATCGTTCGGCAACGGGCTGACCGGAACGTCGCTCAACCGGCCCCGCACGCGTGCGTCGGCAATCCGCGCCGCTCGGGCCTTGCTGGTGCTGAACGCCTCCGTGGGAATCTCGCTCCTGGTCGGCTGCGGCGTGCTGTGGCGCTCCACCGCCAACCAAGAGGTACCCAACTGGCTGTTCGCGGCGATGCTCCTGCCGCTCCTCGCCGGGACCGGTGTGACGGTGGCGGCCGGCCTGAAGGATCGGCGCACGCCCGCGAGTTGAGCACACGGGCGGGTATGGGCGTCCTGGAGACCCGGTGTCAAAGGCCGGCCAGCGGAACCAACCACGGTTCACCGCCGCGAGGAATTCACCCTGCCCCGTAGCGAATGACCAGGGCGAATTCTCCACAGTGGGCGCAGGACTCTCAAAACCACGGTACGAAGCTGCGTGACCGCCGGCATCGACCGATCGGTGGATGGGGCGGGGGAAAGGGCTGCGCGCCGAGCAAGGCCGATGGAGAAGAGAGGCCGCCGGCCGCTGTCGATGTGAGGTAGCCGCACTGGCGAGGCGATTCTGTGGGGCCCTGTGAGGCTTGTCAGCGCAGGCGAACGGGCGAGCAGGCGGCGCGCCGGTCGACGGTGAAGCTCCGCGCCCATGGGTGAGGATGAGCGTAGGAGGAAGGCCGCGTCCCCTCTTTAGTCGGAATTCATCGCTGACCGGTTGAACCTTTCTCGGTTCCCTTCGGAACGCCCTTCCCGTTCCGTAGCGTTGATGCCATGAATGCGTACGTAGAGCGAATAAACGTGGAATGTGTCGACCCCGTGCGCCTCTGTGCCTTCTGGTCCCAGATCCTGTCCGGCGAGTCGGCTGCCTCTGAGGGCCAACCGGTGGCGGTCACGTCCGTCGGCCCGGTCGCGATGTCCTTCTTCCGGAGGCGCTTTGCCGCCGGCACCCGCTCCTGTGTGGACATAGCGGTGGATTACCTGGAGTTGGCCGTGGTCCGCGCCGTCGGGCTGGGTGGGACGCCGGTCGGCGGCATCGATCGCAGCGGGGAACGGCCGTTGCAGGTCATGAAGGACCCCGAAGGCAACGTCTTCCGCTTCCTTGCCCGATGACCGGCGGCCTGTCGCTGCGGCAGCTGGAATACCTGACGGCGGTGGCGGACGAGGGGCGCCTGACG